>NZ_VCKY01000029.1 GCF_005889735.1 Nonomuraea turkmeniaca | reverse complement strand
GGAACCCCACTGGCCGCCCGCCCGGCCCCCATCAACTCTTCAGGCGTGAACGCGCACTGGTTCAAGGTCACCGAAGTGCTCCGCATCGGGCCCAGCCCAGACGATCACCCGGCCCGCTACGTTGTCGTCGCCTGCCCGACCTGCCGTCAAGCGACTGGCCTTAACGTCTACCTCGACCTCCGAGCCGAGACGGCAACGATCAGTTGCAATGAGGGCCACACCTGGGCCGAGCCGAAGCTGTACCGCCCCCTGCTCGAAAACGTCCCCAACGTGGCTCCCGATGGCCCACCCATCGTCATCCCGCCTGCCACCATGACCGAGGACGGCATCTGAGAAGAGCACGACCAGACTCCTCACCGCTGCGCACTTCCCCCACCGACCCTCAATACGGCGCCGGTCAAAGCCGATCGCGGCCCTCTGAGCCCCACGCCACGGTACAAACGGCTCATGAGAATGACGATCGCGCTGCAGAACCTCAGCCACGGCGCCTCGGGCGCCTCGGGCGGCCGGTGGCCCCTGCTCGTCGAACGGCTCGCTCCCGTCCAGGCCGACGTGCTGTTGCTGAACGAGGCCGTCGGCTGGAACACCGACAACGCGGCCCCACTCACGCGAGCCGCCGACGACCTAGGGCTGGCCGCGCTCCCGCTGCCCGCCAGCCGATCGGGCTACCACGTGGCGATCCTGTACCGGCATGATCGTCTCGGAGAACCCGTCGATTACTGCACCGATTTCAGCAGCGAACTCACCCACGGCGTCGCGACCGCCGCCTGGCAGGTGGCAGGGCTGGACGCACCGTTCGGCGTCGCGGTCAGCCACCTCAGCCCGTTCAGCCACACTCAAGCCCTGATCGAAGCCGAGATCCTCGGCTTCACCGCCAGCCGCTACGGCCCCTACTCCACGATCGGCCTGGACGCCAACCACCCTCCCCTGTACGGGCCCTCCGCCGACGTGAGCCGTATGAACGCCATCAACATCGCCCGCCGCTTCAAAGACCCGCTCGCCGCACGGCCGGCTGTCCCGAACACCGACGTAGCCCAGTCGCTGGCGAACGACCGGTTTAGCGACGCCTTCGCGCTCCTGCATCACAAGACCAACAACCCGCAATTCCTGCGAGCCACCGGCCGCAGCGACCGCATCGACTGGATCATGGTCAGCGAGGCCCTGATCGCCGCACTGACCGACGGCCAACTCCTCGACACCCCCGAGGGTGCCTCCGACCACCACGGCGTGGCGATCACCCTGGACACCGACCTGCTCTGAACGTTCCCGCTCGCGAACCGCCCCCTGCGCCCTGTGTGTTCCGCGCCGGTCAGGATGGCGGTGCAGCCGGCGGCTGCTGGCCCGCCGGAATGGCCAGCCCGTCACGGACCATCTGCTCCAGCACACGTTGCGCATCCTCGGCGGTCACTCCAGCGATGACCGCCAGCTCATCCGCCGGGTACGGCCCGCCGCCGTGGCGCTCGATCACCGCGCGCATAGCCCCCAAGACCGTGAGATCGTGAGTCGCGGCGGCCAACGGCTCCATCTCGCGCAGCACCTGATCCACCCAGGCCGTATCCTGCCCTGCCGCCTTCAACCGGTCCCGTTCACGCTGCAGGCCAGTGACCAGATCCGCAGCCTGGCCAGCCAACTCGGCGAGAAGCCGCCGACGCTCGGCCTCGTCCACATCTCCAGGCTGCGCCAGCCTCCCAGCCTTGTCCAGCCCCGGGCATGGCGACGATCTGCGTCCGTCCTCAACCGGGATAGTGCAGTCAACAGAGCTCATGACCAGGCGGCTAACCAGGAAGAGGCCGGCAGCTTGGTCCCGAAAGCCAGCCTCTGCGCCGCAGGCCGCTTGAACGTATCGCGGGCGGTCCTAGCTCCTCCACGATCGGTTCAGGGAAGATTCTCCTGGAGGAACTCGTCCCATCCGCCGGTCGCGTTCAGTTCGATCACCTGCGCCACCATGAGCAGGATCGCCGCGTTGGCCAGCAGCGATACCCCGTCAAAGTCCGCGACCACCTTGGCGGCGTGCTGGTTGGTCGGCGAGGAGGCACGTGGCGGCAGATCGACGCTGTCGGGCAGCATCCTCACCTGCTCAAAGCCGTCCCCGGCCTCCATCAGCTCCTTGTCCGCGAACACCCACAGGTTACCGCCGATGGCGAAGGTGTTCCCGATCATCTTGGCAAGGTTCGCCCTGGCCTCGGGGGTGTCGGGCAGGTGCCGTTGCTGGACCGTGGCGAGCCGCTGGGCACAGGTGGTGAGGATGTCGCGCCGCGCGTGCATCTGCAGTTCGTCCCACGCGGCGGGGTCGGCGTCGGCAGCGATCCGCGTGGCGGTCTCGCCCAGCGACAGGTCCAGGCCGCCGTCCCCGTCGGGCGAGGTTTCAGCGAGCTGCGCGGCGATCCTGCGGGCCAGGTAGATGTCGCACGCCTCGGTGAGCTGGGCGAGGAAGTCGGCGACCGCGTTCACCTCGGCGAGGATGTGCGCGGCCTTGCGCGCCTCGGGTGGGAGAACCCCGAGGTCCGCGAAGTCCACCACCGTCACCCCGTCCATCCCGGCCGCGGCCTCCCGGACCAACTTGCTCAGGTCGACGTCGTCGCGCTAAGACACAGCGGGCTCCCAGACAGGCGGTGAAGTGCGGCACCCGCCATCCTGGCAGCCGGGGGTGACAGTCGGAGACGAACACCGTAAATGCCCCGTCGACAAGATCGCCTTACCTGTTCAGAGGCGCCCCTCTCAGTCCTCCAGGCCGTTCCGAACGTCCACATGGCCTCCTGATGAACAGACGCCCCAACAGCCACAAACGTTGACGACGCTGGCTTACCTCGTCTTCCGCCCACGGTCCCGGCTCACAGGACGGGAACCATCGCGGCCGCGCAGGTGAACGGAGCCCGATCACGGACCAGCCGTCCGGTATCGGAATAGCGCTGCAGCAACTCCTCCAGCTCAGCGCCGGCGACGGCGTCATCCTGCGGGCCGGCCACGTCCCGCCCGATCGCCTCCTGCAGCCGGGCCGCGAACTCCTTCGGCCAGGACGTCAAGCCGTGGGCGCGCACGCGCCCGGTCAGGGAATCGGCGAGATAGACGTGGACAGCAAGCCGCTCAGCGGCAGGCAGGCCGGGCGGGTAGAGCTCCGAGTCGTCCTGCCGGACAGCCTGCCACGGCTGCACCCCCCAGCCACCCGTGCCGAACCAGTGGCACAACACCAGCACGTTCGGCAGCTCGATGAACGCGAACCGGGCCCGGCCCAGCCGGCCATGCGCCGCCGCCACCTCCTCTGCCGTCGGCTCTGGCACCGCGATAAGCAGCTCCACGTCCTGCGGCGACAGCCGCCAACTCATCGCCTCGGGCAGTTGCGCGCGCATCGGGTCGTACGTCTTTTTTGCCCGAGCGCAGGGCGAAAGGTCACCGCCATGACGGCCCCCCGTCCTGTCGTCAGGCGCTGACGGGCGCCGGGGGCCAGCCCTCGTCATCGTCGTGGTCGCGTGCCTCGTTCGTATCTCTCGCGGACTGGGCGCGGCGATCGAACTCATCGCGGGCCGTGTCGCTGTCGGGGTTCTTCGCCGCGGCCGACTGGATTCGAGCGGCGGCTTCCTTGTCCATCGGTGTGTGCTTGCTCATGCCGGTGCCGTACCCAACGTCGGCCATGGAGCGTTGCTCAGCACGATCAAAGACTTCGGCAAGAGGCCGACCTGACGCCGGGGAATCCCACGAGGGACCCCATCCCCATCCCTGGGAACGGCTGGCAACCGCGAGGGCCTACCGCAGGCGGATCGCCTCGGCCGCGCGACAGCAGACCGGGTAGACCGGGTTCCCGCCAGCGTCCAGCCCCTCCACCAGACGGTCATCGGTCACCACGATCTCCCACTCGCCCGGAGCGACCATGCCCACCACCATCCCCGCCAGCCACGGCCACGATTTCTCATCCTCATCACCCTCAACGAGCGGGTGGCGGACCTGCACCAGCGTCTCGTCCGGGAACGGGTTCGCCTGCTGTGCCAGCGCGCCCACCAAGGTCTCCACACCCAGCTCCAGATCCGACTTGGCCAGCGTCGCCTCGATCGTGCCCGCAGCCAGCTCATCGGCCAGCGCCAAGATGACCGTGTTGCTCGCCGCGAACGCCTCCACCGCCGCCACGTACTGGTCGACCTTCGCGGCCGTAGCCGCGTTCAGGTCCTGGGCCTGCCAGCGCTCGCCGGTCTCGACCCACAGCCACAGGTCATCGCGCTGCACCCCGAATACCTGCTTGATCCGCTCCACGGTGTGGTCGTCCAGCAGATGCGGAGCGCGCCGCGCCGGCTCCAAGGTCCGCAACTGATCGCGGTTGGCGCCCAGCTGCTCCAGCACAACCGCGGTCATCATGTCCACGTCACTCACCGGCCGCCATACAGGCTCGCCCCTGCCGTCCCTGCCGCCACCATCACCACGCGCCATGCCACAGATCATCCCAGAACCACATCAGCCACCCTCGCCATCTTCACCACACCGAGACCCGGGATGGCCCCATTCTCAGCCCCAACCACTGCTCCTGGACCAGCACCCCCGGTCCACCTACCCAGCCCTCTGTAGTCAGCCTGCGGCGTGCTGATCGTCACAGCTCCGGCGGCCAATGTCCGGCAGCCGATTGCGGCGATCCTCCATGAGGTCATGACCGTCACTCTCGACGAGATCCGCGGTGTCCTAGCTCGCTACCTTGACGCCCATCCCGACCGTGCGCTCGCGCGATCTGCGAGAACGGATCGATGCCTTTCCTCCTCTGATCGCGCTGGACTGGAGAAGCGCGAAGCCCAACGGCACGTCTTGAGCGCTCTGCTGTTGTCCAGCAGCTTCACTCAGGGCCAGCCCGGCTGCTCATGGGCGTGTCGCCTCGCCAGCCAGAAGACCAGCGTCCTGGAGAATCAGCCCGACGGTCTCGGCCAGTGGGCTGCTCTCGTCGATAATCGTCTCCGCTGCGTCCGCCAGAAGGTCCTGCTCGAGATACCACTGCCGCATGTCGTCGGGGCCGAACCGGGTGCGCTGAGGCCGTGTCTCATGTCTGCGGAGCGTCTCTTCCCAGGAAACGTTCAGGTAATAGGCGCGACTTGTGCCTCGGTGATCGCGAAACAGCGCCTGCAGCATCTCCCCGTAGCGGCTCCGGGCGAGGATGCCTTCGAGGACGACGTGGTAGCCGGCGTTCAGGGCATGGCGGCACATCACGTCGAGCAGCCCGATGTTCACCCCGCCAGGCTTGTCGAGCTCGCGCAGGATCTCGCGGCGCACCACGTCCTGACCGATGACGGCCATGCCGCGCTGGCCATACGTTTCCCGCACGGTCCGGGCCACGGTGGACTTGCCGGACCCGGAATTGCCGCGGACGACGATCAAGACCGTATTCGGTGAGCCGGTGAGCACCGTACGACGGTACAGGGTCGACGCCAGTATGGGGCGGTAGACGTCGTGAAGGCAGCCGATCAGCCTATGAAGATCAACAGCCGGACAGGTCGGGAGGAGCGGAGGCTGTCCTGCGACGGTGGCGGTGCTCGGTTGCCAGGCAGCCTCCGGTGGCTTGCCTGTCTAGCTAGCAGGCTGCTGCTCCGCGGCCCGGGCTCGCCGTAGGTCCTCCACTCCGGCGCGATGCTTGCGTGCGGTCGCCGTGAGGTTGGCCAGGTGCCGCTGCGCCTGCTGCGCGACCACATCCACTTCTGATTCCCAGCCCGTAGCGACGAACTTACCAGGGGACCGGAGGTCCGCCAGCTGCTCTTGCGCGCGTTGATTGATGGCCTGCAGTTGGGCGATTAGGGGCGGCAGGAGTGCGACGGTGTCGCTGAAGCCTTCCCGCTCACGCGTCAGACGTGCGGCGATGCGCCCCGCACGATGCCGGTCTCGATGCGCTTTCTGGCGGCAGATCGTGGTGCAGTAGTGAGCTGGACGGCCCGTACGAGTTTGCCGGAGCGGCCCCGCGCACACTGGGCACCACGCACCGTGCTCGCCTTGGCCGTCGTGAGCCGGGATGCCTTTACGAGAGGTGGAAGCGTTCTCGCTGGGAGCGCGTTCGGTCCACAGCATGATGCCCATCACGTGATGAAACTGGATGCGCAGGCCGGGCAGCTCGGGATCGTCCGGGGCGAGGCTGAGAATGAGCTGCTCGAGGTTAGCGATCGCCCCGCTTACTTGGGCGGCATTCACGCCTTGCAGGTCAGTGAGGGCAGAATCAACGGGCATGCCTGTTCATGCTAGACGGCTGACGCCGGTCAGCCGCACCGACGCGCGGGGCAGTTCCGGCAGCAGCGGAGGACGCCGCCCTGGGCGTGCAGATGGTGCGGACCGGCCTCGCGTTGCCGAGCCCGATGCTGGAGGTCATCGACGTCGCTCGCGTCACGCACCTGGGCCGAGCACCGAACGCATCGACGCGAAGCCAGCCGGTCGAGCACGTTTTTGACCGTGCGCACCTGGGCCGGCCGCGCGGACCTCAGAGGCATGCAGGCGCAGCGGCTCGACTCGCTTGGGGGGCCGCCCGGCAGCAGGGCGGCTGGGGCGTGCGCGGCAATCCTGGAGAACAGCGCGGAGACGTGGGCGAGGCAGTTGTTGGCCGCCGCTGGCGCCATGGCGGCCGTGCTGGCGTCTTTGCGCCGCCGGCCAGCCCCGGTCCAGCGAAGAGCTGGGTGGTGTGGGGGCAGATCCGCGTGGGCTTGCTGCGCGATACGCGCGTGCGCGTAAGAAGGTCCCGAAAGGCCCGAAAGAATCTTGGCGGGGCGAGCGTTGGCCCGGAACTCTCGCTCCTTGCGTCCGGCTGCCGCTGTGCTTCCCACCCGTAGCTGAAGGCCCCGACAGCGAAACTGTCAGTGATCGCCGTCACACTCCCCGTTATGGCAGAAGAGTCCCTAGAACTGGGTGAGATCACGATCTCCGACTGGTACGGCCACGCCGACAAGATGGCCGAAGTCCGCTTCCGCACGATCGCCAGACGCCTACCATCGCTCGTGCGCCAGGCGATGGGCGTGGCCTGGCAGGCCAGCCCTCGCGACACCCTGTACGCGATCATCCTCAACGTGCTCGGCGGCGTCTTCACCGCCTTCGGGCTGCTGGCCACCACCGGCGTGCTCACCGCGCTCTTCACCACCGGGCCGACCATCGATCGCGTGGTGGCCGCGCTGCCCAGCCTCGCTCTCGTCGCTGCCGCGGCGGCCCTGCGCGCCACGGTACAGGCGGGGGCCGGATGGGCGCAGTCCCGGCTCAACCCGCAGATCGCCCGCCTGACCGAGGAGAATCTCTACGGCCTCACCAGCCGGGTCACGCTCGTCTCCTTCGATGACCCGGACTTCCACGACGCCCTGGAGCGCGCCACCTCACGCGGTATGTACGTCGCCTCGACCGTGGTCGCCTCCGCGATCGACGTGCTCACCGCCGCCGTCGGCCTGACGGCCGTGGCCGGTGTCCTCGGCGTGCTTCATCCCGCTCTGCTGCCGCTTCTTGTGCTCGCGGTGGTGCCGGACGCGTGGGCCGCCGTCCGCAGTGCCCGCATGCGCTACACCACCGAGTACGCCCTCATTCCGGCTCGCCGCCGCAAGTGGATCATCGGCAAGCTGCTCGCCGAACGCGAGGCCGCCGCCGAGGTCCGCGCGTTCACCATGCGGGGCTTCCTGCTGCGCATGTATGACGCGGTGGCCACGGCCGAGCAGGACGTCAGGCTGGGGCTCGCCCGACGGCAGGCGATCACCCGGCTGATCGGCGAGGCACTGGGCGGGGTCGGTGCCGCGCTGGTCTACATCGCCCTTGGTGTCCTGCTCGCGGTGGCGGCGATCCCGCTGGCCGTCGCCGGCACCGCCGTGCTGGCGATCAAGTCGGCCCAAACGTCGCTGGCGAACCTCATGTACGCGACCAACCAACTCTACGAAGAAGGCTTGTACTTCACCGATTTCACCGGGTTCCTCACCTTCTGCTCCGACGAACGGCGCCTGCCTGGTGCCCGCCCTGCCGCCGCTCTGGCCGGCTTCGGGCGGATCACCGCCGGCAATGTCACCTTCACCTATCCCGGCTCCGACACTCCAGCGCTGTGCGACGTGTCCCTGGAGATTGGGCGTGGCGAGGTCATCGCGTTCGTCGGCGAGAACGGCTCCGGCAAGAGCACCCTGGCCAAGATTCTCGCCGGCCTGTACGCGCCGGACAGCGGCACCGTCCTATGGGATGACGTCGATCTCGCGGACGTGGACCCCGACGCCGCCCGACGCCGCATCGCCGTCATCGCCCAAGACCACACCCGCTGGCCGCTGACGGCCCGCTACAACATCACCATGGGCGCCGACAGGGGAGAGGCCGTCCTGCATGCCGCCGCTGCCGTGGCCGGCGCCGACGACGTCATCGCCGATCTTCCGCACGGGTACCGTACGCTGCTGGATCGCCGGTTCAAGGACGGCCACGAGTTGTCCGGTGGCCAGTGGCAGCGCATCGCCGTGGCTCGCGGTGTGCATCGCGAGGCCGACCTGCTCATCTGCGACGAACCGACCGCGGCGCTGGATGCCCGCGCCGAGCACGCCGCCTTCGAGGGCATCCGTCATCATGCCGGTGACCGTACCGTGCTGCTGATCACGCATCGGCTGGCGAGCGTCCGCTACGCCGACCGGATCTACGTTCTCGAACACGGCAAGATCATCGAGCAGGGCAGCCATTCGGCCCTGATGGCTCTGGACGGCCTGTACGCCGATCTGTACACCCTTCAGGCTGCTGCCTACCGGTAAGGAGCCGTCACCGCGGTCACCTCTCCAGCCCCTGATGGTGCGCCCTGGGAGCCGTGCCAAGTGCTCGGCTCCCAGGCTCGCGCGAGGCAGGTCGGCCGCGCGCGTTGGACGGCCACAACCGAGTGCCGCCATCTGGTGAGCTCCCGTACGTGAACGCGGTCATGCGGGTACGGTCGTCGCGTGGATGCGCGCGCTGAGCGGATCGCCTTGTTCCTGACCGTACGGAATGTGCCGTATGCCACCGACGGCGCCCACGACGCGGAGGCGTTGATGTCGGTTGGCCGCGGCGACTGCCTGGCGAAATCGGCCTATCTGATCAGCGGCTTTCGCGCGCTCGGCTATCAGGCCCGGCGGGTCCGGTGGCTGTACCACCTGCCCGACCAGCCGGCGGAGGTGTGGTCGCTGATCTCCCGCGAAGACGTGCACACCGCGGCCGAAGTGCTCATCGAGTGCCGGTGGAGACTGGTCGATGCCACGCACGATCCGGGCCTGGCCTCAGCTGGCCTGGTGGTGGCGGAATGGGACGGCCGCACCGATACGGTGCCCGCGTATGAGCCGAAGGGTCCGTTGTGGAGACCCGGCGACGGGCCTGAACCGCGACCGAACGCTGATGTCGACGAACTCGACGATGCAGGCGGCGATGGTTACCAGAAGGCGTTCAACCGCTGGCTGCGAGCCGTTCGGGCCCAAACCGAGCGTGCCTGGCCTGGTAGCCGCTGATGTACAACGCCGGACCGTCCCTGGAAGTCGACGCGGACTTCGCCCGTCACACCTACCTCGTCATCGACTTCGAAGGGCTGACCCCGAAAGGGCGATCCCCGGTACCGGTAGAGGTGGCCGCATGCGCCGTGCGGGTGGCTTCCTCTGGCCTGGTTGAGTTGTGGCGGTTCGACTCGCTGATGGCGCCGCCCGAGGACGTCCCCGTCACGAGCCGCTTCTCCGCCCAGACGGGCATCACCACGGCGATGCTCGCCAATGCGGCGGCGCCCGAACAAGTCATGGCCGCCCTGGATGCCCGGCTGACGGCTCCGCCGTACCGGCTGGTCGCCCATCACGCTCCGACCGAGGCGGGGCTCATCGCCGGCCAGCGGCGGCACTGTCCCGCCTTGGCCGCTGTCCCGCTCCTGGACACGGTGCGGCTGGCCCGGGTGGTGTATCCGGAGCTGTCCTCTCATCGGCTGGATCATCTGGTGCGGCATCTGCGGCTGACTCCGCCTGTTCGCCGCCATCGGGCCATGTCGGACGTGCTGGTCACGGTCCAAGTGTTCCAGCGGCTGCTTGCTGAGGGGGCACTCGCCGGCCACTGGAAGGCACTACATGATCTTGACCGCTCCGGCGGGCTGGCTGCCAGGGGAGTCGCCGCGCCCGGGGAAGCGCAGACCAGGCTGTTCTGAGCCCTCTCTATCGCTGGCGGCCGGCCACCTGCTCCAGCCAGCGGCGGGTACGGCGCCGTCCGCGCAGGAGGATGATCTCGGCATGGCCGGCGTGCTGTTCGATCTTGGCGAGCACTTCGGGACGCATCTTGCGCCGGTAGGTGGCCGCGTACCGGAGAACACCCCAATGGATGCGGTTGTAGATGCCGCTGGTCTGGTCCTGCCCGCTGCCGTGCTTGACCTGGCGGGACACCAGGCCCCACAGCGCTGCCCACGTGGGCACGTCCATGAGGATCACCGTGTCACAGGCCTTCAACCGAATCGACAGGGTGGCGTTGTAGTTGCCATCCAGAATCCAGCGGTCGCCTGATACCAGTTCTTCCTGAAGCGCCTCGAACGCCGGCTGCGGCTGCGGGTTCCACTCCTCGTCGTAGTAGAGGGCGTCGAGGTGGGTCACCGGCGCGTGGAGCACCTTGCCCAGTTCGCGGGCGAGGTGAGACTTGCCGCTGCCGACGCATCCGATGACGGCGATTCGCTTCATGGGCATGGCCCTTCACGATAGTGACCGCCCGGGGTCACGCAACTACGTGAAAGGTCCGCGGCGGCTCGCGCGTCCGGCGGGCGCCGCCGCTCGCGTTCAGATGGGCCTTGATCTCTGCGGCGCCGCGTTGTAGCCGGTCCCGGCGCCGATCTCCAAAACGCGCAGGCCCGGCCGCAGGTCGAGGGCCTCCAGCATGCGAGCCACCACGCGCGGCATCGAGGCCGAGGAGGGCGTCCGGCCGCGTCGCTGGCCAGTGCGTCATGAGCGCGACATCGGAGTAGATCTGGTCGAGCAGGTCGTCGCCGAGGCGGGTGTAGGCGTCGCCGCCGGTGTAGAAGCCGGTGATGAACAGATGGCGGGGCACGGTGGCGAAGGCGTGGTGGACTGGGCCGGTGCGGATGGCGCCGAGCTCGCGGCTGCGCCAGCGCGCCACGGTGAACCAGTGACGACCCGCATGGACGACTTCCACCGTGCCGCTCGACAACGTCCTGAACACGGCCCAGCAGCCTGCTTAGGAACCCTGGCAACACAGCCGCGCACGACGCGCGGCGGCCTCTGTCGCAGCTTGCCCGATCAACCCTGACGGGCATCCCACTCCGGAGCCAAGATCGAGTGAACGACGGAATCCCTCCACCCCGCGGAAAGCTTCAGATGCCCCCTGATCATGCCTTCCTCCACCATGCCCACCTTGGTCATCACCGCGGCCGACGCCTCGTTCACGGGGCTCCGTGCCCCCCAGATGCGGTAGACGCCGAGATGCTCGAACCCGAGTCGCAGCAGCAGCCGTACCCCCTCAGTGCCGAGCCCTTGCCGCCATCGGTCGGCGCGCAACGCGAAGCCGAGCTGTGCGCTGTTCTGCAGCGGGTGACCGACGTCGATCGCTAGCCTGGCGTACGCCACCAGCTCGTCGTCCGGCAACACCGCGGCGAGGGAGTATTCGGTCCGGGGCTCAGCGCGGACCGCAGTGGTCACGCCGGTGATGGTGGTCTCGACTTGCTCGCGCGAGCGCGGCTCGAAACTCATGTGCTCGGTCACCTTCGGGTCGCCGTAGATGGCCAGCAACGGCTCCACGTCGGCCGAGGTGAACTCCCGCAGGGCGAGCCGGGAAGAGGACAGCATCACCGGGTACATGGCCCCGACCCTACTGGCCGGGCGGCAACGCAGCCTGGACGAGCAGCCCGGCGAACTCCTCGACCGCGGAGCTGGATGCCCGCGCCGAGCACGCCACGTTCGAGGGCATCCGGCACCACGCCGACGACCGCACCGTGCTGCTGATCACGCACCGGCTGGCGAGCGTCCGTTACGCCGACCGCATTTACGTCCTCGACCACAGCAAGTTCACGGAACAGGGCAGTCACGCTGCGCTGATGGCGCTGGGCGGCCTGTACGCCGATTTGTACACCCTCCAGGCCGCCGCCTACCGGTAGAAGTCGTCATCGCCGTCGTTCCCCCTCCCAGCCGTTGACGGTGCAATCTGGGATCCATATCAGGGTGCGATCTCCGTTGCGCCGGGGAACATGCGCAGGATGCCGACGCCGTTGTTGCGGTCCTGCGAAGCGTCTACGACCCAGGTGTCCTGCGTGAGCAGGTAAGGAGTCTTGCTGTCCCTGCGGCGCTTGTCGTATAGGCGCTCGGCCGCCGCTCGGGCTGCCGCGTGGTCGGCGTAGGCCGTGATGTAGAAATGCGCGCCGAGGAGTTCGCACTGGGCCGCGTCGAGCACGCCGTCTCCGTCCGGTTCGGATCGGTCGCACCGGAATCCGGCCGCGACGAGCTGACGTGCTAAGTCATAGGCGGCGGTCGATTGTTGTGCGGCTGCGTCAGCCTGGGCCGGCGGTGGGGTGGCCGACGAGCTGCATCCTGCAACGGTCCAGGCGAGCGCGGCCACGAGAGCAGTCAGAGCGATGGATCGCATGCGTGGCAGGGTACATCGCGCGCAATTGAGACGACTTAACCAAGTTGTGATGTCATAAATTCGACAAGCGTTTTGCCTATATGAATGCTGACCACTAGGTTTGGGCTTAGAAAGTCCGAGATGCACATGGTTAAGCGGAGAACACCAATGGCTAAGCAGATTCGAGAGATCCTGATCGACGACATTGACGGCGGCGAGGCCGACGAGACTGTGTCCTTCGCGATCGACGGAGCCACTTACGAGATCGACCTGGCCAGCGACAAGGCGAAGAAGCTGCGGGAAGTTCTTACCCCATTCGTGAAGCACGCCCGTCGTTCCTCTGGTGTGCAGATTCGCCGTCGCCGCACCGGCACGACCGCCGTGAGCAGGCAGCGGTCCAGGGAAATCCGGGATTGGGCCAAGGAGCACAACATCCCCGTTAGCGAGCGCGGCAGGATCGCTGCCACTGTTGTGGAACAGTTCGAGGCAGCCAGCAAGTAATGCAGCAACAACGAGCCCCGCTCCCCGGAGGGAGCGGGGCTTTCATATTTCAAGCGACCGCTTTCGGCGACGCCTGCCCGACAGCACACGCCCTGGCCGATCACGACCACGTCATTGGCTGCGATGCGTCAATTGCCGATCCAGAACCTTGCTCCAAGCAGGCCAGGACTAACGCCGCGGGGTATACCAGGGGGCCAACCTCAGCAGGAGGTCAAGGGTTCGGGCGGCGGCCCGCCGGACACCGTCGCGGGAAGCGAAGGCCGATCCCAGCGCGACAGCGGCGAACACCGCGAACAACAGCGCCACCCCGGCGCCGGCCAGCAGTAAGGCAAGCCGGCTTGAGGGTAGGCAGGCGATCGCCGCCGGCGGCAGCGCCCACCAGGTCCATTGCCTGTTCCTTCGGGGATCTTCCCCCGGCCTCTTCCCGCGTCCGCCACTCATCCCAGCCGCTTCCCCTTCTTCGGACCTGTCTCGTATCGCCAGCCCACGCTGGGAGCTGTCGAGAGTCAGTTAGCCAGAGACGAATTTTGTGATTCGCGGCAACCTCGCGGGGCTGTGAAGGCCAGGATGGGCCCATGCCCAGACGCGGGCCCAGCAGGGCCGACCGCGAGGTGACCGCCGCCCTGGCTGAGCGAGATCTGCGATGCTCGCCCGCCCAGCTGGAGCGATGGCGGCACGTCGGCCTGCTGCCCACCAATACACGGCGCGGCGCTGGTCGAGGATCCGCCTCGACGCTGGAACCCGAGACGGTCGAGATAGCCGCCGCGCTGGCCCGGCACGCCCGCCAGGGCCGCGACCTCCGACTGGCCGTGCTGGACTGGTTCGCCGAGGCTGGCTTGCCACAGCCCGGCCGTCCCCCGGTGCCTGAGCCTCCACCGGCCGCTGTGCACGCCGCGCTGGAGTGGATGAGCGCTACGTGTCCGATTCGGCGGCTGATCGGGCAGGCGCGGCAGGCACGTACTGAGCCGGACATCGACGCCTTCTACCGCATGGCCAGCAACGCCTTCGACAACGAGCCCATCGCTCCGATCGCCTTCGACGTCGCGGATATGCGTGCTGCGATTCTGGCTCGACGGGAGTTGGAGGAGGACGCGCCGTCGAGGTCGTCCGGCCGGCAAGCGGTGGTTCAGCTGATCGCCGCTGCGGGGCTGGGGATAGAGGAGATCGGCGTCGACGCCTTCATCGAGGCGCTGGCCACCTTGTACCCTGCCCTTCCCCTGAAGGATCTGCAGGGCGTGCTGAGCGACGAGGCCTTCTCCGGAGAGATGGACGCGCTGTTGAAGCAGTTCGCGAGGTTCGACGGGCCTCCAGCGATCCAATCGGCCGGCATCGACGAGCTGAGGCAGGCGCGCACGGTGCTGTACCAGCTGAGCGGCGTCGCCGCGTTCTACCGGGGGTACGCGCTGCTGATGCCGGACACGGCTGGGCTCGCCGCGCTGCGCGCACGCGTCGACGAGCTCGGCGCCGGGCACCTGCTGATGATGGTGAGCGGCTGGAGCATGACGAGGAGAACGCGAGACTTCGCCGCCGGCCTGGACGGCTGCATGCAGCCGTGGGCCGTCCGGCTGAGCGATGAGTTGATGAAGCAGATGAGGGACGGACCGCCGCTGCTCGGCGGGCCGGACGACGCGCACACCGCCGAGACCTTCATGGAAGATTGGGTCGCCATGTTCAAGACCCGAATCCCCGCCGAGTGACCTGGCGGCACCACATGGCGGCCCTGCCAGAGGGCGTCGTGCCGGAGTAGACCGGCTGGAGCTGAGGTCGTCGGCGGTGGTCCTGACGAGGATGGGGCGCACCGTGGCTTTCGACACCATTCACCACACGCGGCTCTAGGCTCGACGCCATGACCTTCACAGAGGGGGCCGAGGAGTTCGACCCGCGTGACTGGGAACGTGTGGACGCGATGGTGGCTCTTGGCGTCGCAGCCGATCAGGACGTGGCGCAGCTCGGCGAGGCTCTGTCTGTCGCCGTCCGCGATGTCGCCTCCGTTACGCCCAATGACGGCCGCCTGGCGAGCGACGGCTATTGCCCGCCGTGGCCGCTACGCGCCGCGCTCCTACGCCAGCCGATGCAGCCGACCGTCGAGGCTGAGGTCGTGGTCCTCAGCGCGCACATGGGTCAGGGCCTGCCGCCCCGCCTGCTGACCTACTACATGGGGCTGCTGATGCAAGCCGGACGCCCGTCGGCACTGACAACCGATCGCGCACTTGTGCGAGCCCGCAACGCGATGGCCGCTGTCTCTGGCGCGCAGGGCCTGTCTGTTCTGCCTGTCCCGCCCCGTCCCGAGATGGCCGCCCTGTTCGCCGAGGACAGCCACTTCGTCTACTGAGCCCGCCTTCGGCCACAGTCGCTGCTATGCCTTCCTGGGGCGAGCGAGCCAACCGCTGCCGTACGGCAACGGCGTCCAGGTGTGTTTCGGGCGCGGCCTGCACACCATCTACGGGCCGGGCCGCCAGCGCTTCAGTTCCTCATCTTCGACCGCATCGAGAGCGGGGTTGCGATACTGAGCAAGCCGCTACATACGGTCACGACAGGGTGGGCTCTGATGGGAGGCGTCATGTGGTGGCGGAGGCACAGTGAGCGACTTGCTGCAGAAGTCACCGCTGAGGAATCTCGGTGGCGGCCGGTCGTCGCGGCGGTTCCGAGGCATCTGCTTGTACCCCGATGGTGGAGCACTCCGGAGGGCGAGCCGTGGGGAGTTTGGCAGGTGCGCGACGGCGTGGCGGACCCGGACGAATGGGCGCGGGCCGCTTACCGGAACGTGTCCTTGGTGACCGAGGTGGAGCGCACGCACGCTGACCTCGCCGACGATGGCACGGTGCTGACCGGTTTGCCCACGTCGTCCTCCGCGATGCCCAGCCTCGTTTTGCGACTCCTGCGTCACGCCCAGATCCATCAGGGGGCCCGCGTCCTGATCGTGGGCACGGGGTCGGGTTATCCGGTCGGCCTTGTCGCCTCCCGGTTCGGCGCCGAGTCGGTCACCTCGCTCGACGTCAGTTCGTATCTGACCGACGCTGCACTGGGCCGCCTGGATGCGATGGGGCTGCGGCCGACGCTACTCACCGGGGATGGGACGGGGCCGCTGCCGGGCTCCTACGATCGGATCGTGTCCATGACGGGCGTCCGTCCGATTCCCCCGTCGTGGCTGGCGGCGCTGCGGCCTGGTGGCCGGCTGGTGACCACGATCGCCGCAACGCCGCTCATTCTCTCCGCGGTCAAGAACGCCGGCGGGGGAGCGGATGGCCACATCGGATGGGACCGTGGCATGTTCACCGCGGCCGAGGTGCCCCGCGATACCCGGCACGAGCCCACGCCGAGTGTCGCCCGGGATACCGGTGAGGAGAGACTGGGCCGCTATCCGGTGGCGCGCATCCGACCGTTCAGCGATGTCGCCGCCATGCTGGAACTCGCTGCGCCAGGCATCCGGCACCGGTACGAAGAGGGTGACGACGGGCGGTGCACCGCGCACCTGTCACATGCCGATGGTTCGTGGGCTCGCGCCACCGCCTTTGGCGATGATCTGCCGGTGGTCGTTCAGGGCGGTCCGCGACGCCTGTGGGACCTCCTTGACGAGGTACGGCACGACTGGCTCATCCGGGGAAGCACGCCGGCTTACGGGGCTCAGGCTGTGATCAACGCCAGCGGGGCCATCCAGTTGTCGCGCGGCCCTTGGCAGTGCTGCGTCCGTTAGCCTCAGGCCCGATCGCGAGCCGCTCTGTGATCGTGCGGCTGACCAGCCTGTTCGCTGACTGCTCAGATCGTTAAGGCGCCGTCCGCCGCTCTGCTTCCTCGTGCAGAGCCTCGATGAGAAGGAACTCCAGCCACAGGTCCTTCTCAAGGTCGTTCAGAACTTCCACAAGAACCTCCTTGTTGTACAGACGCCCCAAGAGCCTCAATCGTTGACATAAGTCCGAGGCGCGGTATTCGACCCCTGATCAACAAACGCCCCCGTCGGCGGCGCCAACCGCCTCTACGTCCTCGACGGCAAGATGATCACGGAGGGGAGTCGAATGAGCTAGGCGGCTGTGGCGAGTTGTCGCCATCACCTAGTGAACTTCCGTGCGGGAACGACGTCGTGCGGGTACGGTCGTCGCGTGGATGCGCGCGCCGAGCGGATCGCCTTGTTCCTTGCCGTACGGAATGTGCCGTATGCCACCGACGGCGCCCACGACGCCGAAGCGCTGATGGGCGTGGGCCGCGGCGATTGCCTGGCGAAAGCGGCTTACCTAATCGGCGGCTTTCGCGCGCTTGGCTACCAGGCCCGGCGGGTCCGGTGGCTGTATTATCTGCCCGACCAGCCGGCAGAGGTGTGGACGCTGGTCTCCCGCGAAGACGTGCACACCGCATCCGAAGTGCTCATCGAGGGCAAGTGGAGACTGGTCGATGCCACGCATGATCCGGCTCTGGCCGCGGCGGGCCTGGTTGTAGCGGAGTGGGACGGCCTCACCGACACGGTCCCGGCCTATGAGCCGCAGGGCCCGTTGTGGAGGCCTGGCGACGGTCCTGAGCCGCGGCCGAACGCTGACGTCGACGAAGCCGACGATGCTGGTGGCGGCGCTTACCAGGAGGCGTTCAACCGCTGGCTGCGAGCCGTTCGTGCCGAAGACGCTCGTGCCTGTCCTGGTGCCCGCTGATGCTTAATGCCGGACCTTCTCTGAACGTCGACGCGGATTTCACCCGTCACACCTTGTCATCGACTTCGAAGGGCTGACTCCGAAAGGTCGGCCTCCGGTGCCGATCGAGGGGCCGTATGCGCCCTCCGTGTGGCTTCTTCCGAATTCGTTGAGCTGTGGCGGTTCGACTCCGATGCGGCCCCCGTCGCCGCCTACGCAGTAGGTGAAAGAAAGCCCAGCGACGATGTCGTGACTGATCGCCACCGTCAGACGAGTCCGGAGCCCACTTCCTCGTCCGTCTTGATCAATGTCCCGTGCGGGCCTCGCTCGTAGCGGCGGGCCTGGTTCTTGGCCATCTTGGCTTCGACGGCCGAGGCGAGGTCGATGCCGTTCATCTCCGCGATGCTGGTCAGGAAGATCAGCACGTCGGCGAGTTCCTCGCCAAGGGTCTCGGGGTGCTTGCGGGCCGCCTCGAACGCCTCCGATAGCTCCCCGTGGGCGAGGGCGAACTCCAGCGGCAGATCAGTGGTGTTGAACCCCTTGGCCAGCTTGTTCTCCCACGCCCGCTTCTGGATGTCTCGGAGGTGCATCCGATTCTCCTGGTGCCGTGGAGCCGCTTGGGCTCCGTGAGGTTGGCGGACGGCTGTGAGCCTAGCGGCCATCGCTCCAGCGGGTAGGGGAAACACCTCCTCTCATAAGACGTGTCAGGCGGCCTCCGCGTTGTCCACGGTAAGAACCGTCGCGTACTGGGCCAGGTCCGCGAAGACTGCGACGTAGCGGGCCATGAGCCTGCGAATCTCATCATGAGCGGGTGCGGTTCCATCACGGGCGAGAAGGCGGCCCTGGATCTGTTTGGGCGTGGCGGTGAGATGGATGAGGACACCTCGGCGGGCGGCCACCAGGCCGAGCAGTTCGACGGTCTGTGGCGCGGTCAATCTGCAGCGGTCGTGTAGGAGGGGGCCGTAGACCAATTCGCTGATGAAGCTGCGGTCCAGGACGAGGCGGCCGGGCAGGGTCAGGATGGCGCGGTGACGCTGGAAGAGGTCCGCACCGTCAGGGGTGCGGTCAGCGTGGACGCGCTGGTAGCCGTAGTGGGTGGCGAGCGCCGTGGCGTGGGTGGTCTTGCCTACGCCGTCGCAGCCCTCCAGGATGATCACCTCGTAACGCTGGGCCCACAGGGTGAGGTCGGCAGCCATCACGCCTCCAGGTACTTGACGAGTTCGGGGAGGTCGCTAAAGGTGCCGGTCAGGCCGTACTGGATCATGAGGTTGCGGTAGTTGGGTTCGCGGCCGTGGGCGAAGGTCCACCAGCAGCCGGGGTCGGGGGCGTAGACGGGACGGCCGGTCGCCGCGCAGGCACCGATGATCAGGGCCGCGCCGGGAGGTGTCTCGGGGCCGCGGATGTCCGCGACGGCCAGGTTGGACCGAGCCAGCGCTGTCCAGTCGTCGCCGGCCGCTTGGACGGGGTCGGTGGCGTTGAATCGTCCGGCTCGGTGGGTGGTGTAGCCGTGGGTGTGCAGGGTGTCGGAGACTTCGGCGGTCCAGGTATCGCCGCCGTACGGGGAGGGCTCCAGGTACGCCCGCCGCTGGCCGTTCATGTCGGCGGGCGGCAGGGAGGAAGTGGATGGGAGCGAGCCCGCTAGGGGCTCGGTGATCTCTGCGGCGGCCCGGTCAATGGCGTGCAGGTTCTGGTCGAGGAAGCGCGCGAAGCGGTTCTTGTCGTTGCCCGGCGGGCCGAGCTGGGGTACGGAGATGACGCGGCTGACGACGTGCTGGAGCAGCGGGTCGGGGAACGGCGAGCGCACTGCGGAGTCGGGGGCGGGGCCGTAGACCTGGAAGTCGGTGGTGACGGCCAGGACGGGGACGCCTCGGGCGGCGGCGTAGCCGATCTCCATGCAGACCCCGTCGTCGAGGCTGGGGCCGTGCAGGAGAGCGATCATCGCGTCGATTCGGGTCAGGCGTTCGCGGTCCAGCTCGAACAGGCGCTGGCCCTTGCGGGGGTGGGTGAGGTTTTCCTCGTCGGTGTCGCAGAAGGGGAGGAAGACGGCGTCCTGCCCGAAGCGGCGGGCGAGGTGGTGGGCGATGTGCGCGCCCAGGGCGCGGTCATGGGCGGCGAACAGGCGGTGGGCCACGTAGTAGAGCGCCAAGGCTGGGGGCCTTCCCTGCGGGTTATGGGGGGTTGTAGGGCACGCCCGGAGTACCCGTGTGGCGGCTGGCTGCGGTGACGGCTGCCGCCAGGGCGTCTCGCTCGGGGGTGCCGTGAAGGACTTCGGCGAGGAAGGTGCCGGCCAGGGTGTCGCCGGCGCCGGTCACTTCCACGACGGGGTGGCGTTTGGGTAACTCGGCGCCGACCGGCTGGCCGTGGCGGAGCAGGATGACCGCGCCGGGCCCGTCGGAGACCACCACGGTGGGCAGGTCGTTGACGGCGACGCGGTCGTCCAGGAGCTGGTACTCGGCGGCGTTGACGAACACTGCCTCGGCGTGCGGGAGCGCCGCCTTGGCCGCGGTGATCTGCTCGGCGGCGGAGGGGAGGTGGAAGTCCAGGCTGAAGCGCTGCCCCGTCATCATGAGGCGGTCCAGGACCTGGCCGATGTCCAAGGGGCGGCGGCAGCAGACATGCCAGTGGTCGCAGTCGGCGCGGGCCAGCAGGGTCAGGGCGTGCGCTGTCAGAGTGGTAGCGGTCCCATATTCGGCGGTCAATGCGATGATCTGGCCGTCGCTGCCGTAGGTGATGTCGAATCGGCACGACGGGCCGGGCATCATGGCCACACCCGACAGGTCGAGCGTTGCCGGCCAGGCATGAGCGTGCAGGCCGGCGAGGTCGCTCCCGGCGACTGCGACTGGACGGGCGGTCGCTCCCGCTCGGGCGGCGGCCGACGCGACGTATAACGCGGCTCCGCCGATCAGGACGTGACTGCGGCCATCGGGGTAGCGGGTGGTGTCGATGGAGATGTTGCCGATCACGCCGAGGCAGGGCACGGGGCTACCTCCGTCGTCGCCGGGGCGCGTGGACGCAGTCGAGGACGGCCGGGCAGACGGGCCTCAGGGCGCACACCCTCGGGCTGACCGGCCGGTTGAGGAACAGGCGCTTGAAGTAGATCAGGACCAGGTGCAGCCACCATGCCGGCGTCGCCTCCTCGGGAACGGTGACGCGGTGCCCGCGAGCCGTGATGAGGTCCCGATAACGGGAGGAATCGGCTGCGGCGCACGCTTCCAGAAGCAGGCGCATCCGTTCGTGGGCGTAGGTGCCGCTGCCCACGTTCACGCCGAGCAGGGGAGCGAGTTTGCTCACCATGCCGGAGTCCACGGGGATGATGCCGCAGTGGTAGCCGCGGGCGTAGAGGGCGGCGCACTGGGCGACCTTGTAGGAGGCGCCGTTCACCTCGGCCGCGAACGCCTCGACGAAGGCGTCGGCCGGCATGGTGAGCGGGCGCCGGCCGAGCACTTCGGAGGCGGCCAGGAAGGTTTCCAGGGAGCGCAGGTAGCGGACGCGTGCGTCCACCAGGCCGAGCGGCCGGACGAGTTCGGCGACCTCCTGGTCGTGCATGCCGGTGAGGTCGTGCCAGCCGTAGGCGTCGGCCTTCTTCACGACCTCGGCGTAGACGTCCACCATCGCATAAGACACGCGGGTGCTCCACCCGGCCACCAGCATCCGGATCCGCCAGTCGTCCACATGGGGCGGCCACCACTGGTTGTGGTCGTGGTTGGCCTCGACCGCCAGCCGCACCGCGTCCTGGGCGCTGACGACCGAGACCAGGCCGTACAGGCGGGGGGCGAGTTCGGCGGCCTCGTCGTTGAGGTTCACGGGTGCTCCTGGGCGTGGAGGGCGATGGCGGCGTTGGAGGAGATCACCATCCGTCCCAGCCGGCGCCGCAGGACCTTGATGGCGGCTCGGGTGGGCCAGCCGGTACACGACAAGACGATGGCGTCCGCCTGCCGCATCGCTTCCTTACCCAGCTGGTCCGACAGCGCCACCTGCTGCGTGAGGGTGACGTCCGCGTAGCCGTCGGCGAGGCCGAGGCTCGCCGAGCCGGTGACGGCGATGCCTCGCTCGGCGAACCGGACGGCCTCGGCCTTGGTGACCTCGTCCGGGTACGGCGTGACCAAAGCGACCTTCCGGGCGCCGTACCCGCGAAGCTGCGCGACGATCGCCTCGAACGCGCTCACCACGAGCACCGGCGATGCGGCCGTGACGTCGGCGAAGTGGCCTGGGCGGGTGAAGGTCGCCGATGTGCAGGCCAGGTACACCCGGTGCAGCGGGAGCCGGGAGAGCTGGTGGAGCGCCTGCGGTACCGCCTCGATCAGCCCGGATAGGAAGTCGTCATCGAGGGCCGTGCCGCCGCAGGCGGGGACCAGCCGGGCGTAGTGCCATACCGTCAGGCCACGGCTCCACTGCGGCAGTTCGGCCTCCACCACGGTGTTGGCCCACGGCACCAGCACGCCGACGTGCGGCGAGGGGCGGTGGTGGTCAGGCGCCTGCTGGAGAGCCATTTCGTTCTCCGTAGACGTAGCGGGGGGCGTGGCCGGTGATCGTCATGTCGGCGCTGTCGTAGAGCGGGCGGGCGGTGTCGCGTTCCACAACCTGGATGGGGTAGGAGCCGAGCCGCCGGTGCCAGGTGCCGCGGTTGGTGACGAAGAAGGAGTGCAGGTCGGTGATCTTTCGTCCGGTGGGGTAGACGCGCTGCTTCATCGGCTGGTCGAAGATGTGGTCGATGTCCGCCTTCCAGCTTGTGAAGTGCTCGGCCGAGGGCAGCGGCTCCTGTGCCTGGATCGCGGCGAGCGGCGTGCCGGGGTAGGCGCGGACCTGCCGGACGTTGATGCGGTGGCACAGCAGCCCGGCGTCGAGGATGCGGGCCAGCCCGGCGAGGTTCTCGTAGTGGGTGCGGTGGGTCTCGCCGGGCAGGCCGTAGATCAGGTTCAGGCCGGGCAGCAGGACGCTCAGCCCGCCGGGGCCGACGTGGGCGCCTGCCTGGTTCACGTGCTCGACCGCGCGGAAGAGGATGTCCGGGGTGCAGGTGAGGGTGTTGCGCTTGATGACCTCCACGTCGAAGGACTCGATGCCCATCGGCGCGCAGTTGCCCTCGGTGCAGTACGACGCGACCAGCCGGGCGATTTTCGCCCCTGACGGCGAGGCCACCGCGAGCGGGTCGGCGTTGTCGATGTGCAGCGTCACCAGGTCGGGGGCGGCCGCCTCCCGGATGCCGGCGAGCAGCTTCTCGATCGCCCCGGCGTCGCGGTTCATGTAGGAGAAGAAGCAGGTCTGCTGCCCGAGTCTGAAGTGCCGGACTCCGGCGGCGTGCAGGATGGCGACTTCCGCCAGAACGTCCTCGACCGGCCGGAAGTCCACCGTGGGGGCTTTGACCGGCTCGTTGCAGAAGTCGCAGAACCGGCGGCGGGTGCAGCCCCGATACAGCTCGATCTCGGCGACCGGCGTCCACCGCAACTGGTCGATCAGGTCGCGGTAATCAACCCGGTCGGCGGCCAGCCGCTCGTACGGCGCGGCTTGCCGGGTCCCCGAGGTGAGGTCGGCTGAGGTGAGCGTGTGGGTGTGGACGGCGTCGAACAGTCCGCCGTAGCCCGCGGGGTCGGCCAGCGCGTAGGAGGCCAGCGGGCCGAGCAGGACGCGACGGCCGCGGGTACAGGCGAGGGCCCGTGCGATCTCCTCGACCGAGCCGTTCTGGGCCTGAAGGTGCACCGACGGGACGGCGTCCCCGGCGATCACCACGGTGAGGGCGGCGTCGCCGAGTAAGCGCAGGGCGTCCTCGCGGTTGGTGGTGGCCGAGTAGGTGAGCCGGTCGGACAACGGGGGCTGCTCGTAGGGCCGGCCGCCGTTGAGGCACCAGCGGACGTCGTCGATGGTCAGGTAGGCGACCCGGGCACGCGGTTGCGCGGTGCGTAGCGCGCCGTACGCGGCTCGGGCGTAGGTGGACAGGTACGGCGGAACCCCCAGTCCGGAGGGCTCGACGGTGTAGCAGTCCAAGATCAGCAGCGTGGTGCGCGATGTCGTGCTCATGTGCACTCCGATCGTCAGCGTGCCCGCGCGGGGCGTGGGCTCGCCTGCTCTTGGTCCTCGCTCACAGGTAGGTCTTCCCCGCTCTGGCGTGTTTGGCTCGTCCGGATGCGCCGCAGAAACTCCTCCTCTGGCTACTCCCGTTGGCCACGCCCGTGGGGTCGCGCGCCGACTCTTAGCTGCGGCTTTGCCCTCCTTCGTGCCAGGCTGGGCTGCCAGACGCTGGGAGGGGCTGTGACCGTGCCGAGGGAGCGCTCGATGCCTTGGTTCGCAGGCACCCACTGGCCCGGATAAGGGTGGCACTCGGAGCCTGGTGCACTTCAGTGGATTCGCGACGGGTCAGGCGTGATGGGTGGGTTCCTGTCGCTGGTCCGAGGAAGTGAACCCCTTTTGAACACTGTTGCGGCGGTGCTGACCGGGCTTAGGTAGGAGGTCATGAACCGCCGCTCGCCGAGGAACGGAGCGCCGTCGACGGCGCGTGAAACGCTGGCGGCCGTGAGAGGCGACACCGCGAGGCAGGAGATATTGCCACTCATTTCTCCGGATTACTCCTGCTCGATCTCCTCCCGCGGTCAGCGTGTGGTGCGCTGGGATGGGCCAGAAGCTGTACCAGATGGCCACGCCGCCGGCCACCGCCCGTGGAGCGGCAGCACCGTTCGGCAAGCGGACGCTGGGCTCCACCCGTCCAGGCGTGGGGCGGCGTGGGCGTAAGCGGGGGGCGGCCACCTTCTGAGTTGTCCCAACGCGTGCCTGACGGGAACCCGGCGGAGCAGGTCGGCGCCACCGATCTGACCTGGTAGGCCCAGCTCACATCCGTCCACTTCCTCCTCGTCTCCTGGAGCCACTGCGTGACCACCGACCATCATGATCTGACCAAGCTTTTCGCTGCCGGCTCGTGCGCCGATCGGCCTGTGGCGAGTCCGTATCAGGCGCTCCGAGCGATGACCGTCGGTGGCGACGTCCGGTTGAAAGCACTGTGGGCGTTCGTCACCCTGGGCATCCCTCTGATTCTCAAGGACGGCCCCCGGGCCAGCGACGACGTAGCAGCCGTTTGCGAAGCCGACCGGTCGAAGATGCGCAGGTTCCTGTACGCGATGCATGCCTACGGCCTCGTGGACAGGGACGCCGCAGGACGCTACGGATTGACCGCGATGGGCCAGGTGCTGCTGCCTGGGGAAGGCTCGATGTGGGCGGAAGTCGGTGTGACGATGGCGCCGCTGTGGCAGGAGGCTGGCGAGCGGCTGCCCGAGACAATCTGCATCGGACACCCTGCGATCTTGAGGGACCACGTCGCCCCGCACGCGCTCCTGACCCGCGATCGGCAGTTGGCGACGCTGTTCGACATGTTCATGAACGGCCAGAGCCGCGCCGTTGCTGACGCCTTGGCCGACCGCGACTACAGCAGCGTGCGCACTCTGGCCGTGGCCGGCGGCGGGGCCAGGAACGTACTCGATACGATTCTGCGCGCTCATCCGCACCTCAAGGGGATCCTGGTCGAACGGTCCCGCGTCGCCGAGCAAGCCGAACACCATCACGCTGAACAAGAGGTGGCCGACCCCGTACAGGTCGCCTACGCCGACATGTTCAGCGACCTCTGCCCGCCCGCTGATGTGATCATCCTCCCGTTGGTCTTACATAACCATGACGACACCGACAGCCGTCTGCTCCTGGCTCACGTTGGGGACGCTCTGAGGAAAGCAGGGCCGCTGGCTCGCTTGTGGTGCATCGAGACGCTGCTGCCCAAGCCTGGCGTCTGCACCAGCGCCATCGACCTCGACGTCCGCATGATGACCTTGTTCGCCGATGGACAAGAAAGAACCCTGGAGCAGTACCAGGAGCTGATGCGGTTGGCGGGGCTCGACATCATCGCCACCGAGGCTCTGCCTGCCGATCAAACGCTCATGATCGCCCAGCCTGCGGCATGACCCCTCAACTGTCCAGCGCGCCCGCTGGTGCACTGGACAGTTCAGCAATCGCGGGCAGCGATTGTCTTGATGGGCGCCACCGCCCCGTCATCGCGAACGGCGTCTCCATTCCACCCGCTGCCACGTTTCATGCCCGGCCGCCCTCCACTGCTGCGCGATCACGTCTGGGCACTTGCCGGACGACCTTCACGTGCTGCATCCCTTCGACGCAGAAAGCATGAAACCCCGTACATGAGCGACCAGCGGAGTTACGAACTATGGCCGCATCAGCACCAGGCGGTCGAGGCGACAATCGCCGCGCTCGGCAACGCCGAGCGCGCAACCACGGTCATGGCCTGCGGAACTGGAAAAACCCGCATAGGCGCGGCCACCAGCAGCAGGCTTCTGCATCGCGCCGGCAGTGGCCGGGTCTTGATCGTGGCGCCATTCCTGGAGTTGCTCACCCAGACCATTCGCGAGTGGCGGGCGCTGCTCGGCGACCAGGCGCTGGGCAGGGTGATCGCCGTCTGCTCGGATCAGAAGGTCCTGGATGAGTACGAGGGCGAACTCCACGAGCACCAGGCCGCGGTCACGTCCGACGCCGGTCAACTCGCCAGCATCGCCGCCGGGCCGGGCAGGGTGACCGTGGCCAGCACCTACCACAGCCTGCCAGTGATCGCCGCCGCGCACGAGCACGGCCTGCCGATGTGGGACCTGATCATCATCGACGAGGCGCACCGCAGTGTCGGCCACGTCAGCAAGGCGTGGACGACCGTTCACAGCAACGCGCATCTGCCGGCCGATCGGCGTCTGTACCTGACCGCCACCCCGAAGGTGATCCTGAGCGGCGGCGATGACGTCGCCAGCATGGACGATACGAAGGTCTTCGGCGAGATCGCGCATCGGCTCAGCTTCTCCGCAGCCCGGGACCAGGGCCTGCTGGCCCGGTACCAAACCGTGGTGCCCATGGTGACCAACGAACACCTCCGCGCCGCAGCCCGTTCCCCACAGCCTGCGGAGTTCTACCAAAGCGGCCGCTCGGCGCTTTCAGCCGCCATGCTCGCCACCCAGATTGCCGTGCTTCGCGCCGCCCAGCAGTACGGCATCCACCGCATGATCACCTTCCACAACCGCGTACGCAACGCCGAATGGTTCGCTGCGACCCTGCGTCACGCCGCCACCCTGCTCGAACCTGGCGAACGGCCGACGAGCCTGTGGACGGGGCACGTCCACGGCGGCCAGCCGCTCGCTCAGCGCCGCGCGATCCTCGACCGTCTGCGCTCCGATGACGACGGCCTGGTCGTCATCGGCAACGCTCGCGTGCTCGGCGAAGGCATCGACGTGCCCGCCGTCGACGCGGTGGCGTTCATCGACAGCCGCACCTCACCCATCGACACCATCCAGGCCATCGGCCGGGCCCTGCGCCGCGGTGACCAGCCCGGCCCCAAGACGGCCTCCGTCATCGTTCCGGTCATCCTCGGCCCGGGCGAAGACCCGGAAACCGCCCTCAGTAGCTCGGCGTACGCGCCGGTGTGGCAGGTCGTCCGCGCGCTGGCCGCGCACGACGACAGCCTCGCCGCCCACCTCGGCGCGCTGCGTCGGCAGCTCGGCACCGATCCGGGTTTCGCCGACATCGCGGAACTACCCGATTGGATTCGCATCGCCGGCGTGCCCGTCCCGTCTGGTTTCGCCAGCGCGATCGCCGTTCAGACGGTCCGCGCCAGCACTCACTCGTGGGAGGAGCTCTACGGCGCCGCCGAAGCGTACCGCGCCCAGTTCGGCGATCTGCTCGTGCCGGAGGACTGGACGGCGCCCTCGGGTCTGCTGCTGGGCGGCTGGCTGCATCACCTGCGCACCTACAAGAAGGACGGCAGCCTTTCAGCTCAGTGGGTCGCCCGCATGGACGCCCTCGACATGGTGTGGGACCTTCGCGACCATAACCGGCAGCGCATCATCTCCGAGTGCCGCATCTACAGGAAAGCGCACGGCGACCTGCTCGTCGCCAGGAGCTACGTCACCGGCGACGATCCTCCGTACCCGCTCGGCTCTGTCATCAGCGGCATCCGAACTCGTTACCAAGCAGGAACTCTCGATTCCGACTTCGCCAGCCAGCTCACCGCCATGGGCATGGTCTGGCACGTCCTGGACGCGGAGCGTACGCAATTCCTCGCCGACCTCGACGCCTACCGCAAGACGCATGGCGACCTCGACATCCCTCAGGACTATGTCACCCCCGGACCTGACCCTCGCAAGCTGGGCCGGAAGGTCGCCGGCGTGCGACGGCGCTGGCGGGCAGGCACCCTGACCGAGGAAGAGATCAAGGAACTCGAGAAACGCGGCTTCATCTGGGACGCTCTGGAGTACCGCTTCAACCGCTATCTGGCCGCGCTGTACGTCTACAAGCGCGCGCACAACGGCAACGTCGACGTGCCGCAGAAGTACGTCACTCCGCCTCCCGATGAGCTCACCCTCGGCAGATGGCTGTCGCAGGAGAAGGTTCGCTATCGGCGAGGCGAGATGCTGGCCCACCGCGCCAAGGCGTTACGCGCCGCCGGCGTCCGGCTACCTCCTCGACAGGCTTGATGACGCCAGGCTGCGGGCCTGTCCGGCCAGTTGCTTCGGCGAGCAATTGGCGGGCGCGTGCAGCGCCCCGTACAGGGTCGCCGCACGCGGCTACAGCGTGGGCACGGTCAGCGCGCCGACGTTGCTGCTCTGCCCGGTCACGCGCCACCGCCTGGGCACGCGCTTGCGACGGCCAGGGCGCGACCGGCTCCCCATCCGCGTTAACCCAGTGGGCCAGCCGGGACCGCAGCCAGGCCGGCAGCCATCGCGGCCTGTCGGTGTACGGGTGCTGCGTCCCGTCGACGCGGTGATTGATGGCGTACCGAACGTCGCTGACGGTGGCACCGGAGATGAACGCGGCCCGCAGCAGGCTGCGCAGGTGTCGGGCGGTCAGCTGGGCGAGCAACGGATCGTCGGCCCGCAGCCGCTCGCACGCGGCGAGCATGTCGGCCTTGGTGTGCGGCGTAACGACGGCCGGCCACGCCGACACCGGTGACGCGGCAACAGGCCGCTCGCGCGCGCCCGCGCTACGGGGAGTCTCATCTCCTACATCAGCAGGTGTGGGTGAGGGGGTCCAAGTTTGATCCACAGGCAGCACTTCAACAGGCCACGGCACCTCCGCATCGATGTCGTCGGCGTCGGCGGGGACGAGAGCGGGGGAGTGGTCGAGGTCGTCGGCCATCTCCTGCAGGAGGTCCTCAGGCACGGTGAGGATGTACTGGGCAGCCAGGTTGCCGAGGCCGTCGTCGTCGAGGCCCTGGCGGGTGCCACGTCGGTAGCGGGGCGTCGACCCGGCGACGGCCCGCACGAGCAGGCCGCGGGCGATCAGCCAGGAGATGCGGTCGGCAAGCACAGCCCGGGACACGCACCCATCCGCGGCCATGATCGCCCACGTAGCACCCTTGGCGGGCACGGTCAGCATGGTGCGGGTGGTGCGGGTGGCGAGCTGCCACACGACAGCGTCAAGGCCTCGCCGCCAGTCGCCGCGGCGAACGCCGGCGTCCGGGTGTGCGGCGACGACGCGCAGCCACAGGGCGCGCGACGCCGCCCGAGCCAACCCCTCGGGAAGGGGCACGTCGGCCGCCGCAGCGGCCGACGGCATGCGGGCATGACGGACGTGGCCCGCGGCAGTGGTGGAAGCGGGTTCGGGCATGGGTAGCCGACCCGAGGACTCGTGCATTATCCTGGCCTTCGATCGTCGATCGGGCACGGCAGAGCCCCCAGCGGGGGCAACCGCCGGGCCGGGTTGAGAGGGAAGGTCTCCGCGCTGGGTTGTCAGGCCACGTTTGCGCGGGGGCCTTCTGCATTTGTGGCCGCCGCTCGCGCGTCAGCGGCCACGTTCATGCCGTTGTCGTAAGGCGCCCCCTTTCTTTCTTCTTCTTTCGTCGCCCATGGCAAAGCGGCCCAGATGACGCAAACCGGTCATAATTAACTGTGCTGCACTGAACCTTACGAGATAGCGGGAGAACGATCAACGCTCGTTCCCTCGCCCCGTCATAGCGACCGCCGTCTGCGTGGTCCGCGCGGCCGAGTGGTGCGCGTTGCGCGCAATGTGTACACAATGCACACCACGGGGCCGACCGCGTGGCGCCGTCAGCTGGCCAGCGCCGGAAACAACTCCAGCTGCTCCATCGGTGCCGCCCGCCGACCGGGGATCGTCTCGGGCCACGCTCGGCCGTCTCGCAGCGGCCGCGGCATCACCCGCTCCGGCCTTTCAGTTGCTCCCACGTCGTCGTACGCCCCCTCCTGGCCGTAATCCGCTGGCGCCGACGGCCACGGCGCGTCCTGCCCGTACGTCGCGTCCACCGGCCGCGCGGTCCGCGACGACGGCTGCTCCCACGAGTCGATCAGTTCATGCCAGATGCGGCGATGCTCCCGGTACAGCCGTCGTCGGTCGGCCAGTTCGGCGTCCGCGCCGAGCTCGACCGCCACGTCCTTCAGGGGGCGGCCGCCACGGACCCAGCCCCCGCTCTCCCGTACGGCCAGCCCGTAACTGGCCAGCAGCCGCAGCGCCTCGACCGTGGCCGACCGCGACAGCAGCGCGGCCCGGGCCACCTCGCTCGAGCCCGTCTCCCACGACGACAGCGTTTCGAACACCAGAGCGGCCACCGCGCCGAGCTCGTGAAAGGCCGGGTGAAGGATGTCAATGTGGCCGCCTCGCCAGCGGATCCAGCGGGCCTGCGACCGGTACACAGCCGGCACGACGAGCCGATACCGGTCGGCTTCCTTGCCCCGCCCCGCCTCCTCCAGGACAATCAGCGGATCGTCCTCCTGGCGAAGGAACCTCAGATGCCGGGCGATCGTCGTGTAGTCCAGGCCGACGAGTTCCGACAGCGACCGGACGCCGAAGGCCGGCGTCGCCGAGCCGCTCATGCGGGCCGCGACGATCATTCCGCGCAGCAGCAGCCGGATCGCCGGCGCGGCCCGTCCCCACCGGGCGACGCGCTCGGGGTCCCGCTCGGCAACCCACACGCAGGTCCGCCACCGCAGGATCTCCTGCCAGCAGTCGAGCACCCGCTCGTCAGCCTCTTCAGGGGTGGGGGTTGCCAGCCCCCACACGTTCACGTTGTGCTGCCCGGCGACAGTGATGAACGAATCTACTTTGTACAGGAGCCCGCTTCGGTCCGCCCCAGTTGAACATCCGACGTTCTCCGGCAGCGACGCGGAGGCGAGGGTTTTGGGGAGGGGGGTTGTGGAAGGGTTGATCGGGCTTGTGTTGCAGCTGCGGGCATGTCGATGCATGGCCGTGTCGACGACGGCTTTCCACCAGTCCCAGCGCAGCCGGCGCGCGCGGTGAGACACGAGCCGAGACTCCAGCAGCCGCTCGACACCGGCCCACTCGCCGGAGCGCATGCGAGCGACGACGTCGCCGTGGCGGAGCCCGGCAGCGGCCATCGAGTTCAGCAGCCCCAGACGCGCCTCGGACGCCGAGCGGACACCGAGACGTTCCCAGTCGCCGTGGCGGGCCAGCGCCTCCATGCCAGGGGAGAGAGGGCGGGGGCCGCCGTGGCGGGGCAGCCACGGGTGACCGTCGTCGTCGAGCGGCACGTCGACGTCCTGGTCGCATCGCGGACAGGTGCGCCCCGAAGCGCCGGGCATGCTCGCCGTCACTGCGGCGTCGTTCCCGGCGGACTGACTGGCGGGGGAGCCGTCGAGCGCGGCCAGCTCCGCGGTGAGCTCCTGATGCAGCCGTGCCCACACGCTGTGCCCACAAGGTCGGCGCAGGATCTGCTCTGCCTCCTCGACCGGAACAGTCAGCAGCATGTAGCCGGTGATTTCGCCGGCGACCGTCTTATGCAGCGCGCCGGGCGGCCGGATCTGCCCGGACCGGCACATCGGCTTGATGTCCAGAGTGGTGAAGCGAACCGCGAGCGCCCGCGTCAGGCGGGCCAGCTCGCGCCGCGGCATCAGCCGCTGCCAGCGCACCCACACGTGGCGGCCGCCGCTGGGAGAGCGGACGGTGACGGCTCGGCCGCCACACCGCTCTACGAGCTCGACGAGCTGGGCCGCTTCCCATGCCACCAGCGCGACCGCGTCCTCGTGGGAAAGGCCTTGACCAAGCGCTGCGGAGACGTCGAAGTCGGCCGCAAGCACGCGGCCCTCGCTCTCATCGGTGTACAGCGCGATCGTGGACGGCGCGGACGGCTGCCGCGGCCGGTGCGCGGACAGCGGACGCGAATGCTTACCGTCAGGGAAGGATTTACCTCCGTCAGGCGACAACCGAATCCGCAGCCGCTGAGCGACCAAGGGCACGATTCGCGCGTACGTTTCGACCGCGAGATCGCGGTCCGTCGCAGCTCCGACCAGGGCATCGTGCCCGTTCTGAGGAGTACGGGCCGCCTGGCCGGGTATGAAGTTGTCCGAACTGGCGCAGCCGGAATTGCCCAAATGCGACACGCCGATCGCGGGCACAGGTGGCGGCGCCAGGGGGCCATCGTCTATCGTGGCTCCTAGCTTCGGGACACCGGCACGACGAAGGCGCCAGGGTCACGGGCCTGTGAACGAGCAAAGCGCTCGTGAAACGGGTTTCCGGGACCGGAAACGCTCAGCCGGGCCGGAGTTCCTTTCGGGTCCTAGAGCCGCAACCGCCAAGTAGTTGCTCTAGGGCCCGCATCATTTTCTGCGGGTTTCCACCGCTGCCCTTACATGAGGGCGCTCCTTCCGATCTTCGCCAGCAGATGGCTCACGCGGCGACCGCGTTCTCGGCCAGGCTCTGCCGCGGGCTGTCCTCGGCCAGCGGAAGCGTCTCCTGCGTTGAGGCAGGCGGCGGCGCCGTCAGGTCGTAACCCTCGAACCGGGCGGCCATGCGCACCAGGTACTCGTTCATCGACATTCCATGCGCCTTGGCGCGGTCTTCGACGAGATCGCGCAGGTCGTCCGGCAGGCGCAGGGGAAAAGACCTCTTCCCCAGGGGCACACCCAGCTTGGGCTCGGGTCCACGTCTGCTTCCGCTCATGGTCGCCAGTTATATCGAATCCCTGAATCACTAATCCAGCATTCCGGCGGCGCGCCGCGGAACATTCTCGAAGCGTTACCGAATCCTCCTGCGTCACATCCGTTTCTACCGGGGCGCCTCCCGCTTCCACCGCTGGGAAAGGTCCAGGTCACGCCAGCAACAGGGCATGATCATATGGCCGCGGACCTCCTTCTCCGCTGAACCGCGCCCGCTGTGAGTCGGCTTCGGCAGGCAACCCATACCTAGTGGGGACCTCTCCTCTGCCGACGACGGGCCCGCTCGTATCCTGGACGCGATGACCACCTCCAGCACCTCTCGGCCCCGGTCGTGACGCCCGATGGCCAGGCCGCGTCCTTCACCGCGGCGGCTGCTTTTCACGCTCTCCAGCTCGCATGCGAGCAGACAGGGCTGGCCTGGTCGGGCGCGACGCTCCTCGGTCCCGTTGGCGACAACGGCGTCTTCAGGCTGCCGCTCGAACATGTCGTCGCCAGGGTGGCGTGGGGAATGCCAGCGCTGGCCACGGTCGAACGAGAGCTTCGCGTTGCCGGGTGGCTCGCCGAGCAGAACCTGCCGGCGGTCCGGCCGGCGGCCGCGGTCGCGGACCAGCCGGTGCTGGCGGACGACCGGCCGGTCACGTTCTGGGAGGAGATCCCCGACCCGCAGCAGGGACGACCGGCCGACATCGGCGCGCTGCTGCGGCACCTGCACGCCCTTCCTGCCCCGCCTGACGGCATGCTGCCCATGTTCGACCCGTTCTACCGCCAGGCCGCCCACATTCACGACGCCGCCGGCCTTCACGAACGCGACCGGCGCTTCCTGCTGGACCTCCTGGAGGAGCTGCAGGCCGCCTACAACGCCCTGCCGTTCGCCCACGAGCCGCGCGCCATCCACGGCGACCCGCACAGGAAGAACCTCGTCCGCACCGCCGACAGCCGTACCGTCATGCTCGACCTCGAACGGTTCGCCATCGGCCCCATCGAATGGGACCTGGTCGTCGTGGCGAACTACCACGTCGTCGGCTGGTACACCGCCGCCGAGTACGCCGCCTTCGTCGAGGCGTACGGCGCCGACATCACACGGTGGGCAGGCTTCGACGCGCTGGCGAAAGTGCGGCAGCTCAGGATGACGACATGGCTGGCGAGCCGCACCAGCCGTGAGCCCCGCCTGATACCTGAGGCTCACCTCCGCATCTCCACCTTGCGCGACGGGAGCGCCGCCAGGGCGTGGACGCCGGGAACATGACCCGCGCATGTCAACTGGCGCACCGTCGCAGAAGGTCGTGCCACTGTTCGCGAAACTCGCCCACGGCCGCCGCCTTCTTCTCGTACGGCGTCAGGCGGCGGTTGAACCGGGTGACGTACTGGCGGACTCGCGCTGACCTGATGTGGCCGGCGCGTTCGAGCGCGGCACCGGCGACCAGGCATGCCTGTTCCACGTCTCGTTCAAGCGGCTTGCCGTCCAGGTGAGCGCCGGCGAGCGTCAGTTGCGCGAACACCCGGGAGCGGGGGAAGCGGTCGCTGGATTCGCGCAACGTCAGCTGGGCGAACTCGATGGCGTCGCCCTTGTCGCCAAGGGCCGCGAAGGAGTGCCCGAACTCGTCGCACAGTTCGGCCCTGTCGAAGTAGGCGATCCAGTCAGGCTCGGTCTCGGGCCTGCCCTTGCCGTGGGAGCGTTCGGCTTCGCGTAACGCGGCGATGGCGTTGCGCCGGTCGCCGAGGCTGGCCAGCGCGCGCGCTTCCATCGCGCAGTACATGGCGTGCACGGTCGGCGTCGCCGCGCTCTGTGCGCCGAGCTTGGCCGCACGGGCGAACGCGACGGCGTCCCCGTACTCGCCCAGGAAGTTGGCCTGGTGGCTCAGCAACGCCCACACTTTGCCGGCCAGAGGGCGGTCTCCGGCGACGTGCGCCAGGTTCAGCGCCTGCATGAAGTAGCGGCGCGCCAAGCCGTGCAGGCCCGAGTCGTAGGCCATGGCGCCGACCTTGTACGTCATCACGGCGGCGGCAGCGAACAGCTCCCGGCCCACCGCGGCGACGTACTGGCTGTGCAGCAGCTCGCTGACTTCGCCATGGAGGTACTGCACGGCCGTCTGGCGGCGGTACTCGCCTCCGAAGCGATGGTCGAGATCCTCGAACAGGTGCGTGGTCAGCCGCACCCGTTCCACGTCCGCCTCGGTGACCTTCCGGGCACGTCCGCTGCGCCGCGGCGGCTGGGGAGGTACCGCGATCAGCCACAGGCCCATCGGAGACAGGAGCGTTTTCGCCGGCACGTCGTCCAGACGCAGCAGAGGCTCTCGTCCCAGATCCGCTTCCCACAGCCTCCGGGTCGTGCGCAAGATCGTCTGCGGGGCCGGGGCGAAGTCCAGCCCGAACCCGGGAGCAAGATCCGCCGCAGTGGCGGTCATGCCGATGTCGTCCAGCGTGACAACCCGCCCAAGTTCGCGGCCCAGCACGGACGCGATGAGGTGCGGTGTCTGCCCCCGGGGATGCATGCCCTCCAGCCACCGGGCGACATACACGTGCGTGTACGAGCCGGGCAGGCCGTGGGACAACGCAAGCTCACGCAACTTTCCCGCGAGCTTTTTATTGGACATGCCCGCTTCGGCCATAAGGTCGGCCAATGCCCTGTTCGCGATCGCGCTCATGCCGTCCCTCCGCGACGTACCCCCGGCTGCATTCCTTTACAGAGCGTAAGGGCGCGAAGTGGGGCTTTAAAAGGACGCACCGAAAACAAATTTGAACGAAGTGAACCCCTTTTGAACCCCCCAGAGCGAAGTGAACCCGTTTTGAACACTGTCGTGGCGGTGATCTCCGAGCTTAGGTAGAGGGCATGGACAGCCGGTTGCCGAAAGGCACAGCGCGGCCAATAGCGCGAACACCGCTAATGACCGCGCTCCTTTACGCCTCATGGGGATGGCCGATCGCGGCCGGCACCCACGTCACCGCGAGCGGATGCTCATGCGGAGACGCACTGTGCGGCGCACCGGGCCGCCACCCGCAGCGGCAGCAGAGGCCCAGCACCGACCCGTTGGTGCTGCGCACCAGATGGGTCCTTCAGCCTCACGCCAGTGTGCTCGCGCAGATCGGCGTCGCCTTCGACACCATGCACCTGTCCGAGTCCGACGGCCGGCGCCTCCTGCGCGCATGGGATCAGGCAGAGCTGCCGCCCGGAGCACCGATGCTGCTCGTCGGCAACGACCTGCTCGTCCTTACACGACCGGAGCAGCCGGACAGCCAGGCCGACACATGGCTCCCGCTGCCGACACCCTCCGTCCCATCATCGGGGCCGCCGAACACCAGCTGGGTCGTGCCCGCCACCCCGGTCAACGTGGCAACCCTGCCCTCGGCGCAAGAAGTGCGCCGCCTCCTCGCCAGCAGCATGCCGTCCCCTGGGGAACAGCAGGGCCAGCTTGCGCCCGTACGGCCGCCCCTCCGCACACGCCCGACAGCATGCCACGCCGCCGGCAGCGGCTTAGGCACGCCCGGATCGAATCGGGAGATTCGATGAACAACCGCACACTCCGCACCGTGGCCCGCCTGCTGAGCCGCGCACACCGGGCCCCGCATGGCCCTCCGCACGTCCAACGGGCGCACGCCAGGCTGAACGGTGACCTGGCCACCAGCGCGGCCGTCGCCGCAGGGCCGGCCGTCAACGGCCTCCTCTTCTCGCACGGCTCCGCGGCCGACCTGGTGGTATGCGGCGGCGCCAGCCTGCACATGGCCGGGACGACGGTGATCGCACCCGCCGGCTACGGCGGCTTCGCATCCGCCACCTGCGAACGGGTCCTCTTCCGATCACCTCCTCCGATCGTGTGCCGGCTGCTGCCTCGGATGCTGTGGGCCGTTCGCCTCCTTCAGTTCACCGTCACGCTCCTGTGCACACCGGCGCCTCGCCTCGTCGCGCCCGCCCAGCCATCCGCCTGCGGCTTCACCGGCAACAACTCCGGTCGCCCATCTCCCACGGCGCTGGGGTCCTGATGACGGCAAGCACCATGTGGGCCTGTCCGCCCGCTCTCCCAGACGTGGACCCCACCAGGCCGAACTCCGCCCGCGTCTACGACTGCCTCCTCGGAGGAAAGGATCACTTCGCCGTCGACGCCGAAGCCGCAGCGGTGATGGAGAAGGCAGCGCCCGGAACGCGCGCGGCCGCCGTCGCCAGCCGGAAGTTCCTCATCCGGGCACTCACGTGGGCAGCCGGACGCGGCCACACCCAGTTCCTCGAACTCGGCACCGGCATCCCCACCCAGACGAACGTGCACCAAGTCGCTCAAGCGGTACATCCCGGCGCACGGGTGGTGTACGTCGATCACGACGACGTGGTCCTCGTCCACGCGCGCGCCCTGCTCGCCCGCGTCCAGGCCAACGTCGGCGTCGTCCAGGGCGATGTGAGAGATCTTCAACCCGTCCTCGCGGACGCGGCCCAATGGCTCGACTTCAGAACGCCCGTCGTCGTGAGCCTCGTCGGGATCTTGCACTGGGTCGCCGACGAGGACGACCCGGCCGGCATCATCGCCAGCCTTCAACGGCACCTGGCGCCCGGCAGCATGCTCATCACGTCGCACGCCTGCTCAGACGCTCTGGACGCTGCCGCCACCGAAACCCTGACTGCGACGTTCGCGAACTCGCGCACCCCTCTCGCCTTGCGCAGCCGCGAACAGATCGCCGCTCTGCTGAGCGGACTCGCCCTGCACCCCCATCATGCACGCGCCGAGGTCGGTGAACTCGTCGAAGTGTCGGCGTGGCGGCCCCCGCTTGGCCGCACCCCCAAGCCGGAGGGCACAGCAAGCATCCTGGGCGCGGTCGCCGACCTCCACCCTGCCGGCCCGCGGCACGTAGCGAAGGCTTCTCCATGAACGCGACGAAGCATCGCGCTCTGATCGTGTCCAGCGTGCCGGGGCACCGCGCGACGCTCCCACAGGCGTACGCGCCGGGTGCACATCGGCTCCCGTCCCGGCCGCCGCCGCGCGCCCCAAGGCACGGTGCCTGCCCTGGGGCCGGGACGGCACACGTTCTCGCCCTGACCGGGCGGCGACCTTGATCCGACGCCATTCTCGCCCCCTCCGCGCGGGAATCCGCAGCTTGGCCCCGCAACGCCCGTGCGACCTCAGGCGTGGACCACGCGGCAACACGCTGGCAACGGCCGCGCCACGCCCTCCTGGTGGCCCGTGTTACCCCGCCCGGGGCCACCTGCGGTGCAGGCCAGGTTAATCCCACCGCACCCTGGCCTGCACCGCCTTTCACCTGAGCCGACCACCCGCCTCCTCTCGCCAGAGACAACGCCGCTGGCAGGAGGAGGCGGGGCCCATCCCCTTCACCGCCGATGTCCCTCCACCCCCATCTCAGGGGACGACACGTGACCCTGGCGTGCCGCACGCCATGTTGCCCGCTCGTCATCGCCATCCACCCCCCGCCGTCGTAAGGGCACGTTCATGACCGCTGCGCCTCAGACCGCCGACATCGCCGAGCCCGTCCCCATCACCAGGCACCGCCAGGCCCTTCAGGTGATTCTCGACAATCTGCCCCTTTACGCCGCCATGTACACCCTGTGTGACCTGCGCATCCCCGACCGGCTCGCACGCTCGGCCGCCACCGTTGACGATCTTGCGGAATGGGCGGCCTCTACCATGTGCGCGCCCAACCTCAGCCGCGACTACCTGCAGCGGGTGTTACGCGCCGCCCACGCCTACGGGTTCCTGCGCCGCGATCCCGGCGGCACCTACCAGGTGACCGACGTCGGCCTCACGCTCCGAAGCGGCATCCCCGACACTGCACGAACCGCGCTGATGCGAGCGGCACTGCAAGCGCGGAGCGTTCACGACGCGGCCGCCGTCCGCCCGTTGCCCAGCCGCGACCTCAGCAACCCGATCAACGTGATCCTTCACAGGCTCGACCTGTACGAGGCCCTTCACCTGTTCTGCGCCTTACGCATCCCCGACCGCCTGGACCACGCGCCCGCGGCCCTCGACGACGTGCATGCCTGGTGCCAGCGGGCCGGCGCCGAGGAAGGCAGCGGCCCCAGCCCAACCCTCGAGGACCTTGTGAGGCTGCTGCGGATCGCGGACGCCCAGCAGTGGATCTACCGAACGCCCAGCGGCACCTACCGGCAGACCGACGCCGGACACATGCTCACCCAGTCCGCCGCCTCCGGCGGACCGTCCATGTGGCCCGCAGTGATGACGTACGCGCTGCCCCCGTGGTGGCAGCCGCTGGCCACCATGCAGGAAACCGTACGCACCGGCACCCCTGCCGCGCTGAACGGCCACCGCACCCTGGATGACCTCATGGCCGGCCAGCCAGCGAGCGCCGCCCGCGCCATCGCCGCCTTCCACGCCTGGCAGAGCGCCGCCATGGCGCCGTCCGTCGCTGATGCGATCGCCGCCCACGCCGACACCATCCGCACGGTGATCACCATCGGCGGCAGCCACATCCTGCTGGCCGAGATTCTCCACCGCCACCCACACACCAAAGGCGTGCACGTCGGACGAGGCCGCGACGCCGACACCGCAGCCGACGAGCTCGCCCGCAGAGCCGACCCGGGCCGCTGGGCCGTGACCTGCGGCCACGCCCAGCGCGTCAAGATCCCCATCGGCTTCCGCCCGCTGTACGTGATGCCCGGCCTGATCCACAACGCTGACGATCGTGACGCCCGCGACCTGCTCGCTCGTGTTGCCGCAGCGATGGACGCCTCGGGCCCCGGCAGCATCCTCTGGCTGGTCGAGACCGTCATGCCGGACGACGTTGACCCACATCCGAGTATCGCGCTCGATCTTCTGCAGATGACGCGCACCCACGGCGGCCGGGCACGTACGAGGGCCGAGTACGCGACGCTGCTACGCAAAGCCGGGCTGCGCGTCTCCGGCGACATCGCCGCAGGCCAGCATGCGATCATCGCCGCGCATACAGCGCGCGACCAGCCCCCGACGATTCCCGAACAGCGCGCGCTCGTCGGCCTCGCCGAGAACGCGACGCTGCCCGCCTACTGACTCCGGAAGGCTGCCGTGCGCCGCGGGAGAGCTCGGGCGCGCCAGCCGATGTTGTGATCGTCGCCGCGGCGCCCTGGTCATGGGAGAGGCCAAGGGTGCCGCAGCTTCCCCGCCCCCGAGGATCGGGTCCGGCCGAGGGGCGGCGGCCGGGGGCTGCGATGCTGAGCGCAGCCCCCGGCCTCAACATGCCGCAGGCTCGCGCCCGGCCCGTCGAACGATTCCGGCGGGGCAAGCCCGCGCCGGTGAACTGCCGGTGGGTCAGGCGCCATCACGCCAGCTGCGCGACGTCCTCGCGCAGATCGTCACGGCGCGCGAGCACACGCACATGATCGGCCGATCGGCCGACGTGCTCGATGCGGAAACCCGCGAGCAACCCCAGCTCCGACACGAGCCGGTCGGCCGGCCTGCCGGTGTCGGCCACGAAGACAACCACCTCGTCGATGAGCCCCTCCCGCAGGAACGGCTCGGCCACGTCGGCGCCGCCGCTCACGAGCAGCTGCCGCACTCCACCCGCCGCCAGCGCCGCCACCAGCGCCGCCACGTCGCCGCCGTCCCACCGCGGCGGCACGCGCATCATGCCGCTGCCGTGCCGGTCCGACACCGCCTCCCACAGCCGGCCTCCGGCTTCGACAACCGCATCCGCCTCCCACAGCAGCTCGTCGGCGGCCGCGACCGGGCCGACGGCGCCGCGCACCCTCCCGCCCGCCACCTCATACGCCCACGTGAGCGTCGGCCTACCCCTCAGCAGGGAACGCCGCCACGATCCCAGGACCTTCAGCGCCTCCTCCGCCAGAACTCCGGTTTCCACTGAGAGCCCAGCAGCCCTCAGCTCGGCGACCCCGCCGCGGCCTCGGGACGTGGGGTCGGTGATGGCGACGACGACACGGGCCACCTGGGCGTCCAGCAGCAGCGCCCGGCACGCCGGAGTGTGGCCGGCGTGGTTGCACGGCTCCAACGTCACGATCGCGGTGCCCCCGCGCGCCGCGGCCCCGGCGGCCGCGAGCGCGTTGCCTTCGGCGTGGGCGCTCCCTTTGCGCTCGTGATAGCCCTCACCGGCCACGCGTCCGCTCGCGTCCAGGATGACGCAGCCGACGGGCGGATTGGGGCTGGTGGCGCCCAGCCCGAACGCCGACAGCACGATCGCCCGCCGCATCGCGGCCATCTCGATGGGGGACGCCATCACAAGCCCGAGGCGTTGGCGAGGGCGACACGAAGAGCCGCGACCGCTGGCTTCTTGCGATGGGGGACAAGCGCGGCATTGACGCCGGCCACCACGCGCACGATGCGTGCCGATCCCGCCGCAGTGGCGATCTCCAACGCCTGCAGCGCCCGCTTGGCAGCCTGCTCGGGATGGCCGCCGCCGGCGTGGGCCGCGGCCAGCCCGGCGAGCGCCATGCCGCGGTCGCGCCGGTAGACGAGCGGCAGCTTCGGCAGCCCCTCCTCGTACGCGGCCACCGCGCGGGCATGCTTGCCCAGATGAGTCCAGCAGCTCGCACGCACCACATCCACATACGCCGGCGTGCAGAATGAGCCGTGCCCCGCCCGGGCATCGCCGTCATCGCTCACCCTGTCCGCCAGCCGCTGTGCCTCATCCAGCAGGTTCAGGCACAGCATCTCCTGCCCGTCCAACGCATGGCCTTGAGCCTGCTGCTGGAGCAGGGCGGCTCGCATCGCCGTCGGCGGCCGCTCGATCCGGCGCAGGGCCGCCTCGGTCAGGCCGATCACTTCGCCTGCCCGCGCGCCGGTCATGGCCTGCTGGCTGCGGCGGAACATGGTCCAGGCGAGCATGAGTTCATCGTCAGCCTCGTAGGCGAACGAGGCGGCTTGGTCGGTCCAGCGCAGGGCCTCAACCGGCTGGCCTGCATCCTCGTGCAGCCAGGCGGCGGACTCGGCGTAGCGGGCGGCCAGCTGTAACACCTTCAGCCGATCTTCGCCACGCGCGGGCGCCAGCAGCTCGGTCACCAAACCAAGCTGCTCTCGTACGCCCGGGATGGTGTGGCGGGGGCCGAGCAGGTTGTCGCGCTGCACCAGCAAATGCCACTGACTGGTCAGATGGTCCAAGACGTCACCCAGGTGTTCATCGGCGGGCAGCCGCGGCGCGCTGGCCGGCTGGCTGGCCTGCGCGGACCTGCGACGAGGATTCATGCCGAACAGGGCGCCAACTGACACGTCCAGCGCACCGCTGAGCAGCGTCCGGTACATAGGACGAGGCACGTTCCGTCCAGACTCCCAGTAGCGGATCATGCGTGCCAGGTCGGGAGGCTTCGGCAACGGAGCCGCATGCCCCGCCAGAGCGTGAAGCCTGGTGGCAAGCTGTTCCTGCGTCAGCTGCTTGTCCGCCCGAGCCGCGCTCAGCCGCTGCCACCACGCGAGCGTCTCATCCATCGGTCACCTCGCCTTGCGGAACTGCCACAGGAGGATTCTCCTCCTGATCGCCCCACACCAGTGTCTCCTCCTGCACATGCCCGCGCGCTGCCAGCCGCTTCGATGGAGGCGGCCGCCTCCCGCCATGCCAGGCATCGTGAGCATACGGGCGGCCACCACCGCTCACGGCTGACATGCCGCACCAATTCCCCATCCATCCAGCTCAGGCGTGCCTTTGGTCACTGCTCGGCCGGTGTGGCGGAATGAACCCCTTCTGAACCCCCCGCCGAAAAGTGAACCCCTTTTGAACACTGTTGCGACGGTGCTGGCCAAGCTTAGGTAGAGGGCATGAACTGCCGTCCATCAACGATCACGCCGCCGTCGACGCCGCGCGTGAAATGTCGGCAGATTCCGCATGTACGCCTTTCATCACCGTCTGACAGGAGGAATTGCCCTTCATTACTCCTCATTGCTCCTGCCCGGTCTCCTTCCGCCAGCACCATGCACCGCGCTGTGATGGGCCAGCGGATATTGCCCCGAACAAAAGAGAACGGGCCCGCCACACTCCATAGTCGCGTTGAGCGTGGCGAGCCCTTGATCGGATGGAGGTCCGATCTGAATGAATACGGTAGCCGCGGATGCCACTGCCGCCCACCGCTGTTTCCACATCGGTCCCCGCAGGGAGCGCCGATGACCACGCCACCGGCCGCAACCACCGCGGCGAAGCAGGACCCGACAGCATGGGACACGCCATCGCTGGACAGGCAGTTGTCGTACGAGGAACGGGCGCTGGACCCGACCGTTCCCAACGTCGCCCGCATGTACGACTACTTCCTCGGCGGGAAGAACCACTGGCCCGCCGACCGGGATGCCGCCGAACAGCTCCTCAAGGTGGCACCGTGGGTGCGCGATGCCGCCCTCTCCAACCGCGCCTTCCTCGGCCGCGCAGTGGAGGCCGTCGCCGCCAGCGGCGTACGCCAGTTCATCGACATCGGCTCGGGCCTTCCCACGCAGAACAACGTGCACGAGGTCGCCCAGCGCGTACAGCCGGACGCTCCCGTCGTGTACGTGGACATCGACCCGGTGGTGCTCGTGCATGCCCGCGCGATCCTCGCCGATAACGCCCATACCGAGGTCGTCCAAGCGGATGTACGCAACATCGACGCCATCCTGGACCACCCCGATGTTCGCAGGCTGATCGATTTCGGGGAGCCCATCGCGGTCGTCATGGTCGCTTTGCTGCACTTCCTGGCCGACGCCGACGACCCGGCGGCCATCGTGGACACACTGGAGGAAGCGCTCCCCCCGAGGAGCGTGCTGATCTTCAGCCACGCCTGCACCGACGGCCTCGAAGAAGGAACCGTCAAGGAGGCGACCGCGGTCTACTCCGGCGCGACCGCGACAATGACAGCCCGTTCGAGCGCCGACATCCATGCGCTGTTCGGCGACAAGTGGACGTGGCACGAGCCCGGCCTCGTGCCGGTCCATGACTGGCGGCTCGATCCGGACGACAAGGCGCTGCTGCCCAAAATGGCCGCCCACTTCCTCGGCGGCGTCGCCATCCCACGCCGATACCAGCAGCGGGAAGCCGCGTGAGCGCCACCATGGAAGACATCGCCTCACACGGACTGGGCCACGAACCACCCATGCCCGCCCTGTACGACCTGCGAACCGCTCTGGCCGACCACCACCTGGAAGCCTCGATCGTGTTCCGCAACGGCCAGCCCCACTTGCTCATCGACAAGGCATCGATGCTCGTACAGCTGGACAGCAACCACTTCGCCTGGCGACCAGCCAGCCCCTCTACGCCAGCGGACTGGGCCGGGCAGCACGCGGCCAACGACATCGACACCGCGGCCGCCGCGCTGTCCACCGCCATCAACGAAGCTCTCGTCCGCCGCCTGACCACCCAGGCCAGGCGGGAAGAGCCCGACACTGGCGCACCGGACGACCAGACGTTCCCCATCGCCGGCCGGGATGCCGTCACCGCACCAGCTGACTCACCCACCTCACCAGCTCACGACGCGAGCGCCGAATTCGAGCACGCCTGCGAAGCGCTGCTATACGGCACCCTGCAAATCCACGAGCTGTCCATCGACATGGCCACCGACGCCGAACGCGCCTCACCGGCCCAGGCCGCCGGCGAGGCACTGGCCGAGGCACTGAATTCCCCGTTTGACGACAGCGCCACCGCCATCCCGATCAATCGCTGGGTGACGGCCATCGGGGTGTGCTGCAACTTGATCGCGCTGACCGATTCCACCCGTTTCGTGTGGCTCCCACCCATCCGCCCGGACGAGCCCGCGAAGCTGCGTGCCACACAGGTCCTGCCGAACGCCGTCCGCCTCCTGAGCCGCGAGAGGGCACGGATCACCGCCCCTCGCGCGCCATCGGCGCCCACCTGAACAACAACGCGGCCGGAAGACTCTCTGCCGTCCGCGCTTCTCTCCGCAGTCCGCGACGAACTACTAATCGTCGTGGGTGCGAACTCCACCGTGGGATGCCCATTTCCCATGCCACCCCCTCCCTTTCTGGAGATGTTCTTGAGACGAACGCTTTCAGTACTCGCATCGCTGTCTTTAGCGCTTGGCGGCTGTACGAACGCCGCAGCCCCGCAGCCGAACAAGCTGGAGAAGATCACCGTTGCCTACATGCCCATCCCGGACAATGCCGCGTTGTTCATCGCCAGGGAGCGCGGCTTCTTCGCCCAAGAAGGCCTGGAGATCGAGCCCAAGGAGATCAGAGGTCTCGCCGAGGCGGTCCCCAAGCTTCTCAGCGGGGCCTGGCAGTTCTCGCTGGCCAACTATGTGACATTCTTTCAGGTTGAAGAAAAGCAGCCCGGCAAGCTTCGGTTGGTGGCAGACGCCTATCAGGCCAAGAAGAACACCTTCTCCCTGATGGTGAAGAAGGACTCGCCCCTGAAGAGTCTCAAGGACTTGAAGTGGAGCGGCAGCGGCCCCAAGAAGCGCATCGGTGTGGCGACACCCCAGTCGGTCGCGACGCTCACCACCGAGATAACGCTCGCGACGGAGAAAGACCTCAACAAGGACGACATCGAGTTCGTCTTCATCAAATTGCCTGACATGCCGCAGGCGGTCGAGCGCGGCAGCAAGCACGGCGGCGTGGACGTGGGTTGGGAGGTCGAACCGTACATCACCGACAGCGCCTCGCAGTACAGCGCCCGGCAGCTGGCTGATGCGGCGTCGGGGCCCACCGACCAGTTCCCGATCGCCGGCTGGGCGGTGTCGACAACCTGGGTCAGCGCCGACCCGGGACAAGTGCGGCAGCGTGCGGACGTAGTGGCCCGCTTTCAGCGGGCCCTCAGCCGCGGGCAGCAGATCGCGGCCACTGACCGCAGCGCGGTCACCGCGATCCTCCCCACCTACGCGCACATCGAGCCCGCCAAGGCGTCCGTGATCGCGCTCGGTTCCTTCCCGACCACGCTGGAGGGTCGCCGCCTTCAGCGGGTCGCAGACGCCATGCTCCAGTTCGGCTACCTCACCAGCGGCAAACCGATCAACGCCGAGAACGTGATCTGGCGCAGCCCTCTGGCCAGCTCTTCCCCCAGCGTCTCTTCATCCACAGGAGCGACCCCGTGACGGCTTCCGAACGCAGCAGCAGCGGAGCGCAGGCTACGTCGCCGCCCATGTCTACCTCCGGCGAGGACGAGCCGCTCCCGACACGCCAACCACATGGCGACGACACGCCCTCCTTACTACCTCAACGTGCCCCGGACAGTCCGCGACCGCCGTCGATGACGCCGCTTGACACATCACCACGCGGAATCGTCCAGGACATGATCAACGGCCCGTTACGGGCCGCCGCATTGCACGCGTTCGTGTCGGTGGGCGGCCCGGAGCATCTAGCCGCCGCAGGGGAGCTATCTGGTGAGGAGTTGGCCGCACGCTGCGACGCCGACGCAGCCATGATGGGGCAACTACTGTCGGCTCTGCACTGCTACGGCATCGTCTCGGTCCGTAACGGCTGCTATCACCTGTCCCCAACGGGGATGGTGCTGCTGCCGGATGCGGACAACTCGATGTATGCGGCGGTGAAGGTCACTGGATCATGGCTCTGGTGGCGGGCGGCCGCCATGTTGGACGAGACGGTACGCACCGGTTACCCCGCGGTGCTGGATGGTGCCCGCGACCCGTACGAGCGCCTGGCCGATGAGCCCGACCTGGCCGCACTGTTCGACCAGTTCATGGTCTCCCGCAGCGCCGCCATCGGTCATGAGCTCGCCAGTTTGGCGGACCGCTTCGTCGGGGTGCAGACCGTGACCGACCTCGGCGGCGGGCAGGGCGGCGTGCTGGCCGCCATCTTGCACGCCCACCCCACCCTGCGGGGGGTGCTGGTGGAGCGAGCGGACGTCGCTGCGCGAGCCAGCGCTTACCTGGCCGGTCAGGGCCTGGCCGAGCAGACCACGGTCGTGGTGGGCGACATCTTCTCCGTCGTCTACCCGGGCGCTCAGCGCTACCTGCTGTCGTCGATTCTGCACAACTGGTCCGATCTGGATTGCGTGACGCTGTTGACGCTCATCCGCACCGCCATGCGCGACAGCGGCCCCGATGCGGAGCTGTGGTGCATCGAGGCCGTTAAGCCGGCGCAGCCCGGAGAGTACAGCCCGACCATCGATCTCGGGCTGCGGATGATGGCGATGTTCCCCGGCGGCAAGGAACGCACCCTGAAGGAACTGCTCGCGTTGATGGAACAGGCGGGGCTGCGGTGCCGCACGACCTTGTCGCTTGCCCACGGTCAGACGCTGCTGATCGCCGTTCCGGCGGAGGCAGGCAACTAGCGGCAGCCGCCGAAGGCGGTCGGCAGGCCAGAGAGCCACACGGTCTGCCTCCGCTCAACCCTGTCACCTCGTCTGCGCTCACCCCCCGTTGTCATGACAGCTCGCTCGGTTTTCGCAACGGACCAGCGCCATTCTCAATACCGCCCGGAAGTGGTTCACCATGCGTATCGGTTCCGGCCCGACCCCGATTAGGGCGGGCGCGCTCACCGACCGAACTCTGGTCATCCCAGGGCTGGTCCGCTGCCTGATCTTGATCAACGTCGTCCTGGCCGCCTCCCGAATCTTCCGGGCGGTCGGAACGGCCGCATCCTATGGGCTCCGCCCGAAGCTGCCCTCCGGCCGACGTCACCCTCCAAGGAGTCCGCGATGAGGGCACCAGCCTTCTTATCGCCGCGGAAACGCATCCTGCTCGGCACGGCCGGAATCGCCGGCGGCGCCGCTGTGACCGAGGTAGCCGGCTGGAGTGGGCTGATCGACCCCCGCCTGCTGCCGCGCTTGTCCACCGTGACCGCAACCGGAGTCACGCTGCCCCTGGACCAGGAGTTCTGGACGCACATCGGTGCCACGCTGGCCGCCTGCGGCATCGGCCTGCTCATCGCCGTCTTCACGGCAGTGCCCGCAGGGCTCCTCCTCGGATCTGTGCCGGCGGTGGAACGGGCAGTGCGGCCGCTTCTGGAGTTCCTGCGCCCCATTCCCGCCCTGGTGTTGACTCCTCTGGCGATCTTCCTGTGGACGGAAAACCAGGATGCCAAGATCGCGCTGATCGTCTACGCCAGCTGGTGGCCGCTGCTGATCAACACCATGTACGGCCTGGCGGAGGTCGACCCGCTGGCTAAGCAGACTCTGCGCAGCTTCGGGTTCGGCCCCCTGGCCGTGCTGCTGCGCGTCTCCCTGCCGAGCACCGCGCCCTTCATCGCCACCGGGCTGCGTATCGCGGTCTCGATCACGCTCATCGTCGCGGTCAGCGTGGAGATCGTCGCCGGAGGTATGAGCGGCATCGGTACCTTCATCGCTCAGGCGGGCAGCGCCAACGACGTCGAACGCATGCTGGCGGGCACGCTATGGACGGGTGTGCTCGGCATGGCAGCCAACGCGCTGTGCGGCGTGGCGGAGCGACGCCTGTTCCCTTGGCGCCGCGCGAGAACGGAACTATCGTGATCGCCTCGATACGCCGATTCGGGCTGCCTGCCGCCGTCGCCGCGGGCTGGGAGATAGTGGCACGCGCGGCCGGCATGTTCTACTTCCCGCCGCCGAGCGTGATTCTCGCCCGCATGTACGAGATGTGGTTCAGCGGTCCGCCCTCCCGCGGGTTTCTCACCCCGGAGGCTGCCAGTGACCTGCTGCCCAGCTTGGCCCGGCTAGGGACCGGGTGGGGTATGGCCGCCGTGGTGGGGATAGCCCTCGGGGTAGTGATCGGCAGCCTGCGGGTGGTGTCCGCGCTGCTGGAGCCGGCGTTGCATTTCGCCCGATCCATGCCTCCCTCGGCGCTATTTCCGATGTTCATGCTCTTGTTCGGAATCGGCACGCCCCTGCAGGTAGCGCTGATCGTGTTCGGAGTGATCTGGCCCATCCTGATCAACACCATGGAGGGCGTTCGCTCGATCGACCCGGGCTATCTCGACACCGCCGCCGTTCTGCGGCTGGGGCTCGGTCACCGGCTGTTCCGCATCGTGCTTCCCGCCGCGCTGCCGAAGATCTTGGCGGGGCTGCGGCTCAGCATCTCCCTCGCACTGATCATGATGGTGGTTTCGGAGATGGCCGGCAGCACCGATGGGATGGGCTATCGGTTGCGCGAGGCGGAAGGCAGTATCGACGTCGCCGCCATGTGGTCGGTGATCACGCTTCTTGGCGTGCTCGGCATCGTGCTGAACGCAGCCTTCGTTGCCCTGGAACGGCGCCACCTCGCCTGGAGAACGCATGCATAGCGCCGCCGTAACCAGCCGAGACTGCAGCGTCGATCCCCCTGCCTTCGACGGCGAGGACCGGCGACGACATCGGCGCATGGGTTGCTCGGCCCGCCGGCGAACTCGTGCGGACGGGCACTCCAGCGCCCGCCCGGGCTGTAGGCCTGACTCACGTGCTCGACGGTCAGTCCGGTGTGGGCTGCCGCCATCCTTGCTGTGGACCCACCAGCCGCCGCCTTCGGCGGGGCCCACAGCCTTCCCGCCCCGAGCTGGCCTGGACGGGGCGGCGGCCGTGAGGCTGCGCACCAGCGCAGTCTCACGGCCCATTTCAGCCCTGTCGGAACCCGGGTGCTCACTCTGTGCCGCACATGTCCGCGCGCGGCCCGCATCCCTGGTGCATCACCACGTGAAGGTGGAACCCCTGTGAGGACTCAATCGACGACCGTTGGCGATCCGCAGCCGCACCTGCCGCCCCCCGGACAAGCGGCACCGCGGACAACGAAAGCTCTCCGCGGCCGATTCCGGCTGCGTGACCTGCGGGTGCGATGGCGCCTCATCGCCCTCATCGTCATCCCCACCACCGTGGGCGTCGTGGTCGGTGCCCTGCAGATCGCCTCCTCCATCAGCAGCGCCGCCCAATACCAGCGCATTCGGGAAAAGGCCGAGCTCAGCGCCGCGATCACCACGCTGACCCACCACCTCGCACTGGAGCGAGACCACGCCGTGTACTTTGTCGCCGCCGGCCGGAGCAGGACCCGCGAAAAGGCGCTGCGCGAGCAATTCGCACCAGTGGATGCGGCGATCGCCATGGTCAAGGACAAGGCCGCAGCCATCACCCGCGAGCACGGCGACGGCGCATGGTCCCTGACCCAGCAGATCCTCACCCGCCTACCCGAGATCGCCACCACCCGCGACACCGCCATCACCTCGCGGCTGCCCGCGCTACCGACGCTGACCAAGTACTCGCAGATCAGCGACCTCTTCCTACGCATCCACGCCCAAATCAACCAGGGACTCCAAGACGAGCCGCTCAGCAACAGCGTCCGGGCCCTGTCCGCCCTCACCAAGGCCAAGGACGCCGCTTCACTACAGCGCGGCCTGCTGGCCGGCGTCGCCACGGCAGGACGGTTCCAAGGCGGCGAACTCAACACCCTCACCGACGCCCGCGCCCAGCAAGACAGCGAAGTCGCCGTGTTCCGGTCGGTCGCCACCCTCTCTCAGCAACAGTTCTACGACGACACCGTCGCCGGCCCCAATATCGACCTCGCCGAGCTCCTCCGGCTACGCGCGCTCGCCCAAGCGAACGATAACGCGAGGCTCGACCTCACCCCCGGCAGCGACGACGCCGACCGCTGGTTTGAGGCCATGACCGACACCATCGACGCCATGCGCACAGTCGAGAAACGCATGACCGAATCGATCATCGTGCAGAGCCGCACCCTGGAAGAGGACGCCCGCCATCGGGCGCAGCTGGCCGCGGCCCTCATGATCCTGCTCCTGCTCGCGGTACTCGTCATTACCTTCCTCATGGCCCAGTCGCTGGTCAAGCCGTTGCGCAAGCTCCGGGTCGAGGCCCTGCAAATCGCTGGCCGCCACCTGCCGGAAACCGTCCGCCTGCTGCGCGACAAGGGCGCCGACGCGTACGCCGACGTGACCCCCATAGGTGTCGATTCCCGCGACGAGATCGGCGAGGTGGCCCGCGCCTTCGACGAGGTCCACCGCGAGGCCGTACGCCTGGCTGGCGAAGAGGCCCGGCTGCGCTCCAACGTCAACGCGATGTTCGTCAACCTCTCGCGCCGCAGCCAGACCCTTGTGGAGCGGCAGATCACCCTCATTGACGGGCTGGAGCAGGGCGAGCAGGACGAGCAGCGACTGGGGAACTTGTTCAAGCTTGACCACCTGGCCACCCGCATGCGGCGCAACAGCGAAAACCTGCTCGTCTTGGCCGGGCAGGACCCGCCACGCCTGTGGAGCCGGCCGGTCCCCCTCGTCGATGTCGTCCGGGCCGCGTTGTCTGAGGTTGAGAACTACCAGAGGATCCAGATTCTCATCCCCGGCGACAACCCGGTCGCCGGCCAAGCCGTCAACGATGTCGTCCATCTGCTGGCCGAACTGCTCGAAAACGCTCTGTCGTTCTCCCCCCAGGAGACTCACGTCATCGTCTCCTGCAACACGATCGACAGCGGCGGCGTTCTGCTGTCGATCAGCGACGCCGGGATCGGCATGACATACGAGGAACTCGGTCAGGCCAACGAGCGGCTGACCAGCGCACCCACCGTGAATGTGGAAGTCTCGCGCCGCATGGGGTTGTTCGTGGTCGCCCGACTGGCACACCGCCACGGCATCCGCGTACAGCTGCGCCCACACGCTCCCGCCGGGCTCACCGCCACCGTGCTGCTCCCCCTCACCTTGCTCGCCCAACCGACTGGCACCTACCCGAAGCCCATCGGCACCCCGTTCTTCACCGGGACGTCCCCGGCAGCACATCCCGCGCCCGTCGACTACCAGTACGCCGGCACCCCACGTCCCTTGGCCCCGCAACCGGGTAGCCGGCAGCCCTCAATCCCTGGCGGGCAGCCCGCCCATCCGGTCAGCATGTGGCAGTCCTCGCTGGAACCGGTCACCGACGAGCAGCAACGCCCCACAAGAGCCCTACCGTATCGGCCACAAGAGGAGTGGGCTGAGCGGGGACCCGACCTCGCCTCACCCCCTACGCCGGGACACAGCGGCCGCGACGTTGAGGCGGCGGCCACCGCCCCGATTCCGACGGTCACACCCGCCTCCATCGGGGACGACTACCTGCCGATCTTTGCCTCCGTCGAATCGGCCTGGTTTCAGCGCGGCAACAGCGACAACAGCCGTTGGGGTTCTCCCCAAACCGATGCGGGGTGGAGCGCAGCCGAGGCCGTAGCCAGATCCGTGGGAGCCGGATCAACAACGTCCGGCCTGCCCAAGCGGGTGCCGAAGGCCAACCTCGTGCCAGGCGCGGCCAAGTCCGCGGCTACTCCAGAAGTCGAATCCCCGCCGCCGGTCTCGCCCGAGGCAGTGCGCAACCGCCTGTCCACTTTCCAGCAGGGCTGCCGAGCGGCACGCAACGACATCAGCACAGGCAAGATGAACGCCGCTGATTCCGAGGACGGACACAAGGGCACATGGACAACCTGAAACAGGGGGCACTCGGAATCGACTTGATGATCTCTGAGCTCGTCGACGCTGATCCAGGGATCACTCACGCGGCCGTCATCTCCACCGACGGGCGGCCACTCGCGACCACCTTGCACCTTGCCCCTGGGCGGGCCGAGCTACTGGCGTCGTACGCCTGTGAACTCTTGAAACTCGCCTGGGGCGCGGCCACAGGATTCAACGCCGGTTCAGCACACCAGGTCATGATCGAAATGGGCGGGGGAGTCCTAATCACCCAGACGATCAACGACCACTTGGGCCTAGCCGTCCTAGCCGACCCCGAATGCGACCTCGGCAACGTGGCGTGGCACATCACACACGTGGCAAACGAGGTCCGCCAGACAGTGACACCAGATGTGCAGAAGGCACTCCATGCCACCCGATTTCGGTAACAATGCGATCCTCGCAGGCTGCCTGCCGCCGTTGACACCGTGGGCCGACCGGCTGCGGCCACACCAACTCGAAGCGGTCGAGCAAGCCCTCAAGGCCTTCGCCGACGGCGACCGCGCGACCCAGGTGCTGTCATGCGGCACCGGCAAGACCCGCATCGGCGCCGTCGTCGCGGCCACACTCGCCCCGACCGGGCTGCGCCTGGTGCTGGCCCCGACCGTGATGCTGCTCGCCCAGCTGCTGCGCGAGTACCGCCTCACCCTCGGCGACGCCGCCTTGGGCACCATCCTGGTGATCTGCTCCGCCCACGACGCCGCCGAACGAGCCGGCGTCGAGGAACTACAGGCCCTGCACGTCCGCGTCACCACCGATCCGATCGTGATCGCGGCAACGGCGTCCCGGCCCGGGCCAGTGACGATGCTGTCCACCTACGCCAGCGTGGCGACGCTGAGCCGAGCCCACCATGAGCACGCCATGCCGCCAGTGGACATCCTGATCGCCGACGAAGCCCACCGGACGGTGTCCGGGACGCAATGGCGGCGGGTCCACGACGACACCCATCTGCCGGCCAGGAAACGCCTGTACATGACCGCCACCCCGCGCAAGCTCGTCGGCGCACGCCGGGACGCCGACGTGGTGGGCATGGACGACGAAACGATGTACGGGCCGACGGTCTACCGGCTGGGATACGGGACCGCCCGCGATCTCGGCCTGGCCGTCCCGTACCGCCTGGTGGTGTCGCTGGTGAGCGACGCGCAGATCCGCGCGATCACCGACCAGACCCACGGTCGCGCCGCCATGCACGTACGCGGGAAGAAGATCGCCGTGCGGATGCTCGCCGCCCAGATCGCGATACTGCGCGCCGCCGCCACGTACGGCGTCGGGCGTGCCATCACCTTCCACACCACCAACAACGACGCCCAGCACTTCGCCACGACGCTTCCCGAAGTCGCCGGCCTGGTGGCCGCCGACGCGCGGCCCACCACACTGTGGGCCGACCACATCCGCTACGAACACAGCACCGCGGTGCGCCGCCAGCGGCTGCAACGGCTCGCCGAAGGAGCCGCCGGCGGGCTGGCGGTGCTGTCGTCGGCGCGGATGCTGTCCGAGGGCGTCGACATGCCGGCCGTGGACGCGGTGCTGTTCGCCGACCCACGCCGCTCCACCGTGGACATCGTCCAGGCCATCGGACGAGCCCTGCGTCCCGGCGGCCGCCCGGACAAGGTGGCCACCATCATCGTGCCGCTCCTGGCCGATCCGGGCGCCGATCTGGCAGCGGCCCTGGACAGTTCCGACTACGCCTCCGTGTGGGAGGTGGTCCGCGCTCTGCGCAGCCATGACGACGAGGTGGCCGCCGACGTCGATCAGCGGCGCCGTGAACGCGGCCGCGGCGACAACCGGCCGCGGCCGATCCGCTGGCTGACCATCGACGGTGACGCCGACGCCCCGCGAGCGTTCGCCGAACAGATCATGGTCGGCATCGTCGAGGCCGCGACCGCCTCGTGGGAGGAGTACTACGGCGCCGCATGCGCCTACGCCGTAGCCCACGGTGACCTGCTGATTCCCGAGGAGTGGGTAAGCCCAGCCGGGCTGAGGGTGGGCAAGTGGCTGATCGCCCAGCGCGCTCAGCGCACGCGCGGCCAGCTCCGGCCCGAACGGATCACGCTTCTGGACGCGATCGGCATGGCCTGGAGCGTGCGCGAGGCCGACTGGAAACGCCAGTATGCCGCGCTTACCGCCTACCACTGCGAGCACGGCCACGCCGACGTGCCCTACGCGTACGTCACCGCAGACGGGTTCCGTCTGGGCGTGTGGGCCAGCCGCCTGCGCGGCGGACGCAAGGCACTGACGGCCAAGCAGCGCGCCCAGCTCGACATGCTGGGCGTGAAGATCAACGATGGCCCCGGCGCATGGGAGCGCCACCATGCCGCCGCGGCGGCCTTCCACCGCGAGCACGGCCATCTCAGGGTCCCCGTCGCCTACGTCACCCCGGATGGCATCCGGCTGGGCCCGTGGATCAGGCAAATGCGCGCCAAAGGAGACCGTCTCCCCAGGTGGGAGCGGCAGCGCCTGGACGCGCTGAACATGATCTGGAAGCCACGCCAGGAGGCCGCGAAAGCGCACCAGGCCGACTGGGAAGCAGCCGTGGCCGCCGCCACCGCCTACGTCAACGAGCACGGCCATCTCCGCCCGCTCACCCGCTACGTCACCAGCGACGGCTACCCGCTCGGCAGGCGGCTGAGCCGCTGGCGCTCGCCCTTCTTCTCCCGTCCCCTCACGGCCCAGCAGCGTGCCGTGCTCGATGCGCTGGACCCCAACTGGGCCCAGCCATCCCTGCAGTCCTCTTCCTCGACCCGCCAAGCGCCAGAAGTGGCCCACCACCGACGGAGGTCATCATGACCGCACGGAACACCACGCCCGGCATCCAGACACTCGCTCCGGGCGGCGCTGCCTCCGGTGAGACGACCGAGACCAGCCACGACACCGGCCTGACGATCCAGCAGATGCGCAGCGCCTTCACCGACCGGCTCTGCGAGCAGGGCATAGTCCGGACCCCGGCCGTGAAGGACGCGCTGCGTACCGTGCCCCGCCACCCGTTCGTGCCCGGCGCGTCCTTGGAGCAGGTTTACGCGATCACGCCCACTCACACCGCAACCAGCTTCACCACGGCTGAACCGGCTGTCGCCGCGCTGCTGCTCGAACAGGGGCAGGTACAGCCTGGCATGCGCGTGCTGGAGATCGGCGCCACCACCGGCTACCCCGCCGCTCTGCTCGGCCACCTGGTCGGCGCGCACGGCCACGTGACGACCGTGAACACCGACGCCGACCTCGTCCGCACCGCCATCGCCGGCCTGGCCGAGACCGGCTCCAGCACCATCCGCGTCGTCAGCGGCCAGGCGGCCCCCGGCTACGCTGACGGCGCTCCGTACGACCGGCTGATCACCTCCGACGCCACCTGGGACGTGCCATCGGCCTGGCTGCAGCAGATCTCACCGAACGGCCGCCTGGTCGTACCGCTGCGCCTGCGCGGCAGCATGTACCGCCTCATCGGATTCGATCGCACCAACGACCACTGGACCGCGCGCCATCACGACACGGCCGCGTTCATGCCGCCACAGGATCGAATCGCCGACGACCCCCTGCGCCTGGCAGCGCTGAACGCGACCTGCACGGTCACCCTCCACCTCCACCAAGACCAGAAGGTCGACGCGGCCGACCTTCTCGGTGTGCTGGGTCGCAAGCGCAGCGAAGTGTGGACGGGCGTGCGCATCACCAGGGACGCCGACAGCATCGAACTCCTCCACCTGTACCTCGCGTGCGCCATGGAGGCGGGCCTGTCACGAATGACGGCGACCACGGACGCGATCACCACCGCGACGATCACGCCACCGTTCGAGTGGGGCGCCATGGCCGTCCCCGGCGCCGGCGACCTCGCCTACATCACCCTGCGGCCTGCCCACACCACCACCGCTGCGAGCGACCTGATGTACGACATCGGCGTCATCGGGCACGGCCAGGGCGGCTTCGGCCTGGCCGGCTGCGTGGCCGACGCGATCTGCCTGTGGGCGCGGGAGTACCGCGAGAACTCCGTGCGGATCGATCTCCAGCGCTCCGACGCCTGCAAGCAGGTCGACGGCCAGTTCGTCTTCGACCGGCCGAACACCCGACTGGTGATCGACTGGGAATGATCCCGCGCGTGCCGCACCCAGTGAGAAGCATCCGAGCACGCTCTCCACGCTCTTGCGACGGCCGGCACGCGGCCCGACAGTCGAACCACCCACCACCGACCAACAGGTAACCGTATGACTACAGTCCGAGATTCCGACGTGGAGAACGCCGACTGGCTGCGCGCCTCCATGGTCGAGGCGCTCCGCGACAACGCGATCACCTCCGACGCGGTGGCCAAGGCCATGGCCATCGTGCCCCGGCACGTCTTCGTGCCCGAGGTACATCTGGCGCAGGCATACGAGCCGAACACCGCGGTGCCGGTCAAGCGCGACGGTGACGGCATGACCCTCAGCTCCCTGTCGGCTCCGCGTCTCCAGGCCGCCATGCTGGAGCAGGCCGAGGTCAAGCCCGGCATGCGGGTGCTCGAAGTCGGCTCCATGGGCTACAACGCGGCTCTGCTCGCCGAGCTCGTCGGCCCGGCCGGGCACGTCACCTCCGTCGATATCGACGGCGACATTGTCGAGCGAGCCCGCGCCCACCTTGCCGCCGTCGGCTACGACCGCGTCGAGGTCGTGCATGCCGACGCCGAATACGGCGTGCCCTCCAGCGCCCCCTACGACCGGGTCATCGTCACCGTGGCAAGCCCGGACATCCCGCCAGCGTGGCTGGCGCAGCTCGCCATCAAGGGCCGGATCGTGGTGCCCCTGCAGCTGAAGGGTGTCACCAGGTCGATCGCGTTCGACCGCGGCGGCGTCGGTCTGGTTAGCCGTAGCTACCACCCCTGCCGCTTCGTCCCCATGCAGGGCGACGGCGCCTGCAAGGAACAGCGCCTCACGATCGACACAGGCGTCTGTCTGAACATCGAGGACACCGAGCACAGCATCGACGTGAACGCGCTACGTCAGGCGCTGCACTCGCCACCCATGGAAAGCTGGCCCGGCGCCGTCTTCGATCTGCCCGACGAACTGGATCTCTTCCTGCTGACCAACTCACCGCGGATGGCTCTGCTGCGCGCCAGCCCGGAACGCGTTGACGAAGGACTGGTGAACGTCTCCGCCCGCCTGGGCGTGCCTGTCCTCATCGGTGACGACGGCAGCTTCGCCTACCGCATCGAACGCGTCCAAGACGGCGATGTCTTCGAAAGCGGGGTCATCGCGCACGGCCCTTCTGCTGAGTACGCCGCGGCACAGTACGGCCAGCTGCTTCGTCGCTGGGCGGAGCATTACCGGCGCCGCGGTGCCGCCTCCATCCGCTACCTGCCCGTCCCGGCCGTCACATCGCCTGAGCGGGCGCCGCAGCAGGGCGGGCTGCTGCGCAGGTGGCACGGAAGCGTCGCCGTCTTCTGGCCCGAGATCGACGGAACCCCGCGACGTTGATCCCGCTTGACGACGTCGGGCAACCCATCCCGCCATCACGCTTCGTCGAACGCGCGAAGGATCCGACGTAGTCCTACAAACGAGAGAGGTGTTCATGTCCGCCGACCCGACGCGCCACCTGCCGCAAGTGACGGCAGGCTCACACACTGACAAGAGCGTTGGGGAACGTCGCTGGGGCGACATGACCTGGCCGCCTCTGGACCAGATCACCGTCCAGCGTGACGGGAAGTGCACCAGTGGGCAGATCAATGCCCCGAACCGGCGCACGCCAACCGGCCCGCCCGACGCCTCCGAAGCGGGCACCGTATCGGAAACAGCTCCGCGCACCCTGCACGCCGCCCCTCATGGCCACGCCGTCCCCTTCGGCCGGCCAGCAGGCCAAGCCCTTCCCACCCATCAACCAGGAAGGCCCACCATGACCGCGCAGAAAGCAGGGCGCCATGCCCGAGCCGCTCGTGGACGATCTCCATGCTGCGGTGCAACTGAGCGAGGCACAGATCGCCGTCCACTTCGGCGCCCGGCTGAGTACGGCCGTGGAAAGCCGTCGCGCCGGTGGAACCGAAGCAGTACATGGGGGAAACTGGGCGTGATCACATAGGCGACAGGCCGGACGGTCACGGTGATGAACGTTGAGATCGTTGAGCAGTACGCGGGGATCATCTTCGACTGGGACGGCACTGTCGTCGATAGCCAGCCCCTGAACTATGCCGCCTTGTGTACTGCGTTGCTTCCCTACGGCGTTACGGTTGACCGTTCCTGGTACTGGCAGCGGCTGGGGATCTCCACGGCTGAGCTGCTGACTCAGCTTCCTGGGAGCTCGGAACTGCCGGCTGAGGATGTACTCGCCGCGTGCCGCCGAGCGATCATCGCCAGGGCGGGGGAGTTAGTGCCGCATCAGCCGGTGCTGGCTCTTGCCCGGCGGGCCAAGGCCGCACGCCTGGGCGTAGCGGTGGCATCTGGTGGAGCGGCCGATGTGGTCAGGGCCGGGATCGTCGCAGTTGGGGCGGCGGCGATGTTCGATGTGGTGGTCACTCGTGAGGAGGTGGAGGAGGGTAAGCCCGCGCCGGATCTGTTCCTGGAGGCCGCTCGGCGGCTGTGCGTCGATCCAGCGCGTTGTGTCGTGGTGGAGGACGCCGAGGAAGGGTTCATGGCCGCTCGTCGCGCGGGCATGGCGGTGATCGACGTGCGAAGCGTGCTCGCGGCCGACCGCAGCTACTCCGAACGGTGACGGCGGGCAACGATAAGGCGCGCCATGCCGTCGATGGTGGCGAAGTCCTCATGGAAGAGATCCTCTTCGCTGAGGGTCACCTCGAAGGTGCACTCGAGGTGACTGGTGAGCGTGACCAGGCCCAGCGAGTCGATGTAGCCGGTGTCGAACAGGTCGACTTCCCGGTTGAAGCCGTGATCGTCGTCGGCGACGATGGCGTGCTGGCGAACGAAGTGCTCGATCGCGTCAGCGACTGCCTCGAAGGTGGTCGGTGCGGTGGTCATGGCAGGTCCTTTCACCAGCGCTCGGGAGGTGGCTGGTGGATTCCGGCGCGTACGGCCCGGTGCAGGTCCGCGGGCTGGTCGATGTGGAACGCGCGGCAGAACAGGCCAGTGAGCTTGGGCTGGTCGATACCGGCGCGAGTCAGTTGAGGCAGGATGCCGTCGTGGCCGTTGCGGCTTTCGTAGTCGCCGATCTGCGCGCGTACCTTCGGCCGGCGGATGATCTCGGCCGGCAGATACTCGCCGGCGAGCTCACCGATGACGTGGTGTTTCGGCAGCTCGTTGGGCAGCTTGAGCAAGTGGTCGAAGACCCAGCCGTAGGGCTGGATGACCTCGAGTCCGTGGGTGTGGAACATACCAACTTCACGGTCGCCGGTTTGCACGCCTCGGGTCAGGTAGTGGCGCAGTGTGCCGATCGGCAGGTCAGGCAGCGCGTAGTAGGTGGTGCCGCTGTAGCGAATGGGGCTGTAGTCGGCGAGGAGTTCGTTCATCAAATCGCCGGTAAGGACCAGCGGGCGCGGTCCGGTGGGGTGGTCGGCTGCGATGGCGGCGGCGAGCAAGTCGTTGACGATGGCGGCGTGGACGTTGAAGTCGCGCCAGTCCTGGCCAAAGGCGAGAGCGCGCGGTAACGCCGCGAAGATCATGTCGGCGGTGGCGGGCACGAGCCGTATCGGTATGCCGAGATGGGAGGCGACCTGTTGCGCGGCGACGGCGTCGTGGCTGAGGGCTGCCCCGTCGCGGCTGTAGTAGTAGGTGTAGGCGGTCACGTTGGCTAGGTGCCGTGCCGCGTAGGCGGCGATCAGGGAGCTGTCTGGTCCTCCGGACAGGCATACGATCGTGGGGGTGTCGCCATTGGCGGCCGCGAGGCGGCGCAGACCGGCGGCCAGCGTGGCGGCGACCTCCGTCAGGATGGCGGTGGTGGGCCGCACGGAACTGCCGCTGGGAGGCAGCCGACGGTAGCGGCTGCTGCTGGTCGTCCGCTGGCGCAGGTCGAGTGTGACGATGGCGCCGGCCGGGACGGCATAGGTCTGGGAGAAGGGGACGCCGGCGTCAACCAGGTCGAGCAGATAGTTGGCGACGGCGACGTGCCCGCTGGGGTGGAGGCCGACGTACAGCTTGTTCAGTCCGAGCGGGTCGCGCGCCAAGGTGACACGGTGCCCGTCGTGGTGCGCCGTGGCGAACCGACCGGCCAGCCGGCGGGCGCCGTCGGTGGTGAGGGCGTCCGACAACGCCGGCGGGTCGCCTTCGGGCGCCCAGCACGCATTGCCGATCTTCAGGTGGCTTTCAAGCATGAGCGACCTCACTGATGATGCGGGCGGCCTGGCTCATCTCGGGTTCGGGCGTGTTGAGGGAGATGCGGAACCAGCCGGGTTCGTGGAAGACGGTGGACGGCAAGACGAGAACACCTCGTTGGGCCAGGGCGGAGACGAAGGTGGGGAGGTCGCCGGTGGGGCAGCGCGCGTAGACGAAGCGGGTGGCGTCGCCGGGCAGGACATCGACGCCGTACTTCGCCAGTTCGCCGCGCGCGTGCCGTTGCAGGTCCGCCAGGCCGGTCAGGTCGAAAGAGACGTCGCACAGGGCGGCGGCTAGGTGCTGCAGGAGGGCTGCCGGGGCCGCGTGCCCGGTCAGGCGCATGCCTTGCTCGAGGCGGCGGGGAGCGTCGAGGCAGGGTGCCAGCTGGGGCGAGGTGGCGATGTAGCCGGCGCGCTGGCCGGGCATCTGCCAGGCTTTGCCGAAGGAGTACACGGTGATCGTGTGCGGATAGTGAGCGGCCGGTGCGGGGCAGGAGGTCGTGGCCCATACCTGGTCGCGGTGGGCTTCGTCAGCGATGAGCACCGCCGGGTGCTCGGGAGACAACTGCTGGAGAAGGGTAGCGAGGGCGCGTAGCTCTTCGTCGCGGTAGACGATGCCGGTGGGGCTGACAGGCTGGCTGATGATCAGGGCCCGGGTGAGCGGCGTCCACGCGTGTTCGATCGCCGCCAGGTCGAGACGCTTATCCCCGGCGGCGGGGACAAGGTCGCAACCCAGCCCGCGCTCGGCCAGGTACAGCGGGTAGTCCATCCAGCAGGGAGTGATGAGCATGACCCGCTCTGGCGGCGTGAACAGCGTCCGTAGGGTGACGGACAGGGCGGCGGTCGCGCCCGCGGTCATGATGATGGACTTCCACGTGTACGGCTGATCGTGGGCGCGGGCCAGCGCCGCGGCGATGCGGAGGCGCACGGAGGTGTAGCCGCCGAAGGGGCTGTAGCGCAGGTCGAGGGGGTCGGTGCGGGCGGCGAGCTCGGCGAGTACCTCGTACGGGCGTGCGTCGTGCAGGAACCGGGGGTTGGGGAAGGACAGGTCCAGGACGCGGCCGCCGTGGCGGCGCAGTGTGGCGGCGTGCAGGCGAGTGTAATCCTCCAGCGGGTGAAGCAGGTCGCCGACCTGCTGAGGCCAGGTCACGGCTGAAGCTCTGGTTCGGGGACGGCACCGGTCAGGAGCCGACGGACGAGCTGCCTGTCGACCTTGCCGTGCGGGGTGGTCGGCATCGTCTCGATGAGGGTGATGCGGTGCGGCCGCAGGTGCGGAGGAAGCTCGGAGCGGCAGAACGCCTCCAGGTCGGCTAGGCGGAGATCGGGATGGCGGGCCTGGACGGCCACGAGCGTGAGCGGCTCGCCTTCCGGCACGGTGTCCCCGTCGGTGCCCTCGTCGATGCCACGGTCTGGGCCGGCGGCGGTATCGGTGGGTGAGACGATCACGGCCGCGACGGCCGCGGCCAGGCCGGAGGCCATGATCTCGGACTCGATCTCGTTCGGGTTGGTGCGGATGCCGCGGATCTTGACCATGTCGTCGTGTCGGCCGGTGATGTACAGGTCGCCGTCGGGGTCGATGTAGCCCAGGTCGCCGGAGTAGACGACAGTTTCGTGGTGGGGGGCGGCCAGGCGTGGGTGCGGGCGGAAGACGCGGGCGCTGGCTTCGGGGTCGCGCCAGTAGCCCAGCGCCACGGTGGGGCCGCGGTGGACGATTTCACCGGTCGTCTGGGGTGGGCATCGCCGGCCGTGTGCGTCGAGAACGTCGACGGCGCTGTTAGGGATGGCCTTGCCGACAGAGCCGGGTTTGTCGTTGATCAGTGCGGGGTCGAGGAAGGTGGAGCGGAAGGCTTCGGTGAGCCCGTACATGGCGTAGATGTCGACGTGGGGGTGTGCGGCGCGGATGGCGGAGATGGCCGGGGGCGGCAGTGGTCCGCCGGAGTTGGTCAGGTAGCGCAGGTGCGGGTAGTGCTCGCGCAGGAACGGTGAGCCGTGGCCGGTCAGCGCGGCCCAGAGGGTGGGCACCCCGGCCAGCCCGGTGACGTCGGCGGCCAGCAGGGTGCGGCAGATGTCCGGGGGAAAGGCCGAGCGCTGGATGACGGCGGTGCCGCCGACGGCGAAGGTGGCCAGGACCTGGTTCAGGCCGTAGTCGAACGACCAGGGCAGCAGCGCCAGGGTGCGGTCGTCGGCGGTCAGGTCCAGGTAGTCGGCGACGATGACGGCCCCGGAGACGAGGTTGTGGTGGCTGAGCATGACGCCTTTCGGAGCGCCGGTGGAGCCCGAGGTGTAGGCGAGTGCGGCTAGATCCCGGTCGATGACCCGTACGGGCTGCTGCAGCGGCGGGCCGGTGAGCTGATCGGGAAGAAGGACAGGCGTGTCCGTCGCGCAGTCGCGCAGCAGCGGCTTCAGACGGGCGGTGGTGAGGGTCAGCGCGGCCTGGGCGTGGCCAATGATGTGCGCGACCTGACGGGGACGGAGTTGGTCGTGCACGATGACGGGCACGAGGCCGGCCAGGTGGGCGCCGAAGTAGAGGGCCAGCGTGGTGGCGTCGCGGGGAAGCAGCAGTGCGACGCGCTCACCCGCGGCGGCCCGCGCGGCCAGGGAGCCGGCGTGCTGGTGGGCCTGCTCGGTGAGCTCCTGATAGGTGTGCACGTTGCCGCCGTCGATCACCGCAGGTGCGGTGCCGTGGCGGTTGGCGGCCTCGATCAGTAGATCAGGGACGGTGTAGGGCATGGCGTCCTCCCGGTTACCGCAGCAGCACGTCGCTGGTGGTGCCGGTTTCGTGCAGCGGCAGCGAGGACCAGCGGCTGCCTGCCTGTCCGGCACCGGCATGTGACGTCAGCAGGGCGGCGTTGAAGTGGTAGAAGTTGTCGAACGGCACGCTCGCGGCACCGAAGTCGCCTTCGGCGAGCGCGATCACGGCGGGGTCGCTGGTCTGCCAGGTCACCGTCCGGGCCTTGAGGCGGGCGGCGCAGGCCAGCACCGCGGTGATGAGCGGGCGCATGGCGTGCTCGTCGGCGATGTGGAAGTCCGCGACATCGACGAGCTCACCGCAGCCGGCGGCCATGTGCGCCTCAGCCGGGACCGCGTCGCCGGGATGCCCTGGATGGTCGGGTTGGTCGGAATGGTCGGGGCGATGCAGGATGACGGCCAGCGCCATCGGCTCGCCAGCTCGGTACACCGCGAGGTAGGTGGCCTGGGCCAGCGGGTAGGAGCTGTGGCGCCACAGGTGGTAGGCGGCGCTGTCGCGCGCGACGGTGAAGCCGGCGCGGCGGACGGAGGCGGCGCACAACGGCTGCAGTCCGGTGGGGAAGGCCGCGCTGGTGCGGGCGCGGAACGGCGCCTGGAGCCGGGCGGGGCTTTCGGGGACGAGCAGGGTGAGCTGGTGCACGCGGGCGCGCTGCCAGCCGGTGAAGGCGGCGTGGATGTCCGGGTTGGGCCGGTAGACGCCGACGATGGCTTCGCGGGCGAGCAGGGTGTTCAGCAGATGGCCGGCGGCGGCTGGGTGGGCGTGCGGGAGTTTGCGCCAGCCGGACAGGTAGACGCCGGGCACGAGGGCGGAACCGAAGGCGAAGAGGGTGTGGAAGTGGTAGGCGATCGCCTCGATGCGGCCGTCGCATTCGATCGTGGAGAAGTCGGGCCGCTGATGCCGGTAGGGGTTGTCGGTGAACTGGTGGCGGTAGAAGGCTGGGTCGCTGGCGTAGTCCTTGCCTTGCCGCAGCACCATTTCGGCCACGAGGGTGGGGCGCGGGTCGCTGCTGGAGGTCAGCTGGACGGCCCGGCGGTGGGTGGTGGCCGGTGTCTGCCAGATCAGTGCCTGGGTGCTGGTGCCGATCGCGTGCCGGACCTGATCGGCGAAGGCGTCGATGGTGGTGGCGGCGTGCAGGCGGGGCAGGTGCAGCAGCTGGTGGCGGTAGCGGCCGGTCAGGTGCAGGCCGCCGGTCCCCACCCAGAGGATGCCCGCGTAACCGATGTCGGCCAGGACGTGGAGGAGGTCCACGGCCAGGTGCTGGGTGAAGCGGCCGAACGGGACGGTGAAGTAGCGTGCCGGTCGGCCCATGCGGGAGGTGAACAGCTCGTGCGAACGGTCGATTTCCTGCTGCAGGGCCGGCCGGGTAAGGGCGGCGAGGTTGTCGTGGGTGAGGCTGTGATTGGCGATGGTGACGAGGCGATCGCCGTCCAGGTGGCGTAGCTGCTCCCAGGGGAGGTAGCCGCGCTGGCCAAGGTAGGGGCGGGCACGGGCTTCGACGGTTTCGTAGAGCGGGTCGATGATGTGCTGGCGCACCCAAGCCGGGTCCAGGTCGGCCCGTTTGGTCAGGTGGTAGAACGGCACGTCGGCCAGGTGGGCAGGGGCGTGGGCGGCCACGTGGGCGGTGACGGTCTCGGGTGCGGCGAACGTTTCGATGGCGTAGACCTTGTCGCGGCCGCCGATGCCGTCCTCGGCGAGCCGCCCGCACGGGGAGAGGGTGACGGGCAGCCCGCGGCCGCGCACCAGGTCGATGCCGGCTTCCGCGGAGACGGGTACGTCATCGAAGCAGATGACGAAGTTGGTCTCGGCCAGGCCGTGGCCGTCGCGGACCTGGTCAGGGGAGACGATCGCCCCGTGCTGCTGCATCCAGTCCACCTGCTGGGCGAAGACGGCGGCGGGCACGGTGTGCAGCCGATGGAACGGGTTGCGCGGGTCGGTCGCGCCGATGCGGTGGTAGTTGATGGCGATCACTGTGGG
>NZ_VCKY01000299.1 GCF_005889735.1 Nonomuraea turkmeniaca | reverse complement strand
CGCCCGGCCATCCCCGCGCCCGAATCTCGCCGGCATGCGAAAGGCGCGCACCCCAATCGGGTGCGCGCCTTCATGCGTGCCTCAGCCTGCGCGGCGGCGGTTGCCGCCTCCGCCGCGGGGCTGGCGGCGCTGCTGCTTGCGCTCCGTCGCGGCGGACGGGGCGATGTCATCGTCGTCCGATGCCAGGTCCGGCGACTGGAAGATCACCGTGAACGGGCTCGGCGGGATGATCCGCTCCGGCTCCTTGCGCGCCGGGGGCGGCGGCGTGGTGAGGAAGGTCGCCTCGGGCGCGACGGCGGGCGCCGCCACCGCGTCCTGCCGCTGCACTACGGGCGCGACCGGCTCGACGGCGGGCGCCGCCACCGCGTCCTGCCGCTGCACTACGGGCGCGACCGGCTCGACGACGGGCTCGACTGGGGCGACCGCCTCCACGGCGGGCTCGTCGGCCTTGGCGGCGGCCCGGCGTGAGCGCGTGGGCTCGGCCGGAGCCTCGTCCACGTTCGCGGCCCGGCGTGAGCGGGTGCGCCTCGCCGGCGCCTCCTGAACGTCGGGCCCCTCTGCCGCGGCGGCCGTGCCGGTGCTCCTCACCGGAGCCACCGGAGCCACCGGAGCCACCGGAGCTTCCGGCGCGTCGGCGAGCGCCTGCTCGATCGCCGAGGTGGCCGCCCCCCTCCGCGTACGGGCCCGCTTCGGCTCAGTGGCCGCGGCCTTGATCTCGTCGGTAGAGAAGATCGCGGGAATCTCCTCCGCCTTGGCATCCACGAGCTCGACCTCCGAGGTCTCGACGGGTGCGGTCTCCGCCAGCTCCCTTCCGCCGCGGGTGCGGCGGCGCTGACGCGGCGTACGGGCGGCAGGGCGCTCCTCGTCGCGGCGGCGGCCGCCACGCCCGCGAGGCCTGCCGGTCTCACCGAGGTCCTCGATGCGTTCCGCGGACAGCCCCACGCGCGAGCGGCTCGCGTGCGGCAGGACGCCCTTGGTGCCCTCGGGGATGTTGAGTTCGGTGTAGATGTGGGGCGAGGTGGAGTAGGTCTCCTCGGGCTCGGCGAAGTCCAGCCCGAGCATCTGGTTGATCATCTTCCAGCGGGTCAGCTCCTCCCACTCCACGAAGGTGACCGAGATGCCCGTGCGCCCGGCCCGGCCGGTGCGGCCGATGCGGTGCACGTACGTCTTGTCGTCCGTGGGGCAGTCGTAGTTGACCACGTGGGTGACGTCGTCGATGTCGATGCCGCGGGCCGCCACGTCGGTGGCCACGAGCACGTCGATCTTGCCGTTGCGGAACGCGCGCAGCGCCTGCTCGCGCTGGCCCTGGCCGAGGTCACCGTGGACGGCCGCGACCGCGAAGCCGCGGGTGTCGAGCTGCTCGGCGACCATGTCGCAGGCCCGCTTGGTCTCGCAGAAGACCATGGTGAGCCCGCGGCCCTCGGCCTGCAGCAGCCGCGCGACGATCTCGATCTTGTCCATGCGGTGCGCGCGCCACACGATCTGGCGCGTCAGCGGGGTGGCCTCGCCCTCGCCGGTCTCGTGCTCGGCGCGTACGTGCGTCGGACGGTTGAGGTATTTGCGCGACAGCGCGACGATCTCGCCCGGCATGGTCGCCGAGAACAACATCGTCTGCCGCTCCGCGGGGATCAGTTTGAATATGCGCTCGATGTCAGGCAGGAAGCCCAGGTCGAGCATGCGGTCGGCCTCGTCGAGGACGAGGGAGTTGACCTGGCTCAGGTCGAGGTGCTTCTGCTTGACCAGGTCGAGCAGGCGGCCCGGGGTGCCGACGATGACGTCGACGCCTGCCTTGAGCGCCTCGATCTGCGGCTCGTACGCACGGCCGCCGTACACGGTCAGAACCCGCGACCCGAGCTTGCCCGCGGCGGTCACGAGGTCTTCGCTGACCTGCACGGCCAGCTCGCGGGTCGGCACGACGACCAGCCCGCGGGGCTTCTTGCGGTTCTTGCGCGGCTTGCCGATGCTCTGCAGCATCGCGATGCCGAACGCGTAGGTCTTGCCGGTGCCGGTGCGAGCCTGACCGATCAGGTCCTGGCCGCTCAGCGCGAGCGGGAGCGCCATCTCCTGGATGGGGAACGGTGTGACGATGCCCTCAGTCTCGAGGGCATCGGCGATTTCGGGTGTGACTCCGAGGTCTCGGAAAGTCGTCAGCGTGGCCTGCCTCAATCTCCAATGAAGGCGGGCCTGCCGGGACCGACGGGCGGAAAACAGCCCCGTGTCGTGGGTCCTCGCGGAAGAGCCAGCCCTCTCATGTCATCAGCGACCGCGGCCTCCGGGGAACGAAGGTCTTCGGGGAAAACCCCCGTTTTACACAGTGCGGTCGCACTTTCACAGAGCAGTGTACTCGATAGCACAACGCAGGCCGAGCTCGCTTATGTTCCCCGAAGATTTCCCCGACCTCCGCGAAGTACGCTGCCTTTCATGAAGGAGTCCCCAGGAGTCGTCGACCTGCTCGGTGTGCTGGCGTACGCGGAGCTCAGCGCCTACGCCCGGATGACCGAGGACGCCACCACGCTGGCGCCCTCGCTGGGCGATCGCGCGGGGTTGAGCGAGCTGGCCGTCACCGAGTACGCCCACTTCCGCCTGCTGCGCGACCGCCTGGCCGAGCTCGGCGCCGATCCGGAGAAGGCGATGTCGCCGTTCGTCGCGGCGCTGGACGGCTGGCACGCCCAGACGCGGCCGGCCGACTGGCTGCAGGCGCTGGTCAAGACGTACGTGGGGGACGGCATCGCGCACGACTTCTACCGCGAGGCGTCGAGGAACCTGGATCCCTCGATCGCCGGGCTGGTGGACGAGGTGCTGGTGGACGAGGGCCGTTCGGAGTTCGCGGTCGAGCGGGTCAGGGCCGGGATCGAGGCCGATCCGACCGCGGGCGCGCGGCTGGCGTTGTGGGCACGGCGGCTCGTGGGCGAGGCGCTCAGCCAGGCGCAGCAGGTGGCCTTGGCGCGGCCGGAGCTGGCGGTGCTGGTGGCGGAGTCGGTGGGCGAGGGCGAGGCGGACATATCGCGACTTTTCGCGAAGCTGACGGAGGGGCACGGCAAGCGCATGGCCGCCATGGGCATCTGAAGTCGCTCACGGGCCGGATCGCCGAGCAGGGAGAGGGGCCTCGGCCCGCACAGCGTCCGCAGACGTCGACGGAGGCGGGTCTGCTCATTGAGCGGCGCGAGGCACGAAACGGTTGTACCGTGCCAGGCATGAGGACCTGGCGCCGCTACGGCAGTTCCTTGACGAGATGTGGGCCGAATCCCTGGACTTCGCGCGCTGTCTTGCGGAGGGGGAGCGGGGCCTGCCCGACCACCGAGCGGAAGCGGGATGACCTGCCTCGCGGCCGGCGACCTCGTGGCTGCCTGATCGGGACGGCGCGCGGGTGAGCGCGCTCTGCAGGCTCGCGTCGGCGTGCCCGTGACGCCGGGGGTACGGCGCCGGCGGCCGTACCCCGTGTTGAGTCTTTAGAGCGTGCCGCCGAAGCCCACCGGCCTCGACTCATCCTCACCGATCTCGAGGAACCCGAGCGCGGTCACCGGCACGATGACCCGCCGCCCCTTCACGTCGGTGATGGCGAAGACGCCACGATCGACGGACAACGCGTTCCTGATCTCCTCTTCAACCTGGTCGGCGGTGAGGTCAGTCTCGACAATGAGTTCGCGGTGTACGGAGCGTACGCCGATCTTGATTTCCATCGTGGCTCCCTGTTCGACGGGGCTGGCTCACCTCCATCGTGGCCGCTCGCGCCCGTGGAAAACGCAAATGATCGCGCCCAGCGAACGGGTTATGCCGTACGCGGAAATCCGCTGATGCCCCGCCAGGACAGCCGGGCCATGAGCTGCTCGGCCGCGTCCTTCGGAATCGAGCCGTGCGTGGTGACCCAGTAACGGGCGCTCACCTCGGCCATGCCGACCAGGCCGACGCCGAGCAGATGCGCCTCGTCGCTGGTGCACCCGGTGTCCTCCTGGATGAGCGCGCTGACCATCTCCGCGCACTCCTGCAGTGACCGCTCCACCCGCTGCCGCACCGGTGCGACGTTACGCAGGTCGGACTCGAAGACGAGGCGGAAGGCCTCGCCCTGGGTGGAGACGAAGTCGAAGAACGCGCGGAACGTCGCCTGCACACGCAGTTTGTTCTCGTGCGTGGAGGCCAGGGCGTCCCTGACGCGGTTGACCATGTCGTCGACGTGCAGGTCGAGCAGCGCCAGGTAGAGCTCGAGCTTGCCGGGGAAATGCTGGTAGAGCACGGGCTTGCTGACCCCGGCCCGGTCGGCGATCTCGTCCATGGCGGCCGCGTGATAGCCGTTCTCCACGAACACTTCCTGCGCGGCGCTCAGCAACTGCCGGCGGCGGGCGAGTCGGGGCAGCCGGGTGCCCCGGGGCTTGGCGTCCGGGGTTGCGGTCACGCGGGTCTCCATTGGTCTCTCAGCGGGTCGTGCGGACATCCTACGTGCGAGTAGCCGACGCCTCAGCGATAGTCGTCATCAGGACAGCGCCTTCGCGGAGTGGCCGCGCGCCGAAAGCCGTCACACCCGGTGCCATCCGCCGTCTCACCGGTATTCGTCATCGTCGAGATCCACCACGCGGTCCTGGTCGGCCGCGTCGCCGGGGTCGGCCTCGAGTGGCAGCTCACCGCGTACGCCGGCGTTCTGGCGCACCTCCCGATGCTGCTCGGCCGCGTCGGCCTCGGGTGTCTCGACCGAGAACTCGGCCCCCTCCTCGTCGAACGGCCCTTCGTCTCCGCGAATGTCCATCTCCGACATCTTGGGTCCCCCTCTTGGTGTGGACGGAACCAGCCTACGCCCGGCCGAAAAGGTCGCCGCGTTTCTCCACTCTGGCGAGTACGTCCGGCGCCGTGAACACCAGGTCCTCCGGCCGCTCGCACCCCTCGACCTCTTCCCAGGTCAGCGGTGTCGAGACGGTGGGCAGCTCCCTGGCCCGCAGCGAGTACGGCGCCACGGTGGTCTTGGCCGGGTTGTTCTGGCTCCAGTCGATGAACACCTTGCCCGGCCTCGCCTTCTTCGTCATCACGCTGACGATCTGCTTCGGGCGTTCCTTCTCGAGGAACTGGGCCAGCCTCTTGGCGTACACGGAGGGCTCCTCGCGGCAGTCCCAGTCCGCGTACAGCTGCATGCCCTTGTTGCCGCTGGTCTTCGGCCGGGCCGTGAGGCCCTCGACCTGCAGCACCTCGCGCAGCATGAGCGCGACCTCGCAACACTCGACGATCGTCGCGGGCGCGCCCGGATCGAGGTCGAACACGAGTGTGTCGGGCTTCAGCGCCTCTCCGTCCTCGTCGACCCGCCACTGGGGTACGTGGAGCTCCAGGGCGGCAAGATTCGCGTAGTAGACAAGCGTCGGCAGGTCGTCCACGATCGCGAAGTCGATGCGCTCACGGTTCTTGGTGCTGCCGGGGGCGGGCAGGTTGGCACGCCTGACCCAGGCGGGAGTGTGCTCGGGGGTGTTCTTCTCGAAGAAGAACTGGCCGTTGACGCCGTTCGGGTACCGCTTGACGGTCAAGGGCCGGCCGCGGAGGTGCGGCAGCAGTACGGGGGCGACGCGGGTGTAGTAGTCGATGACCTCGGCCTTGCTGAAGCCGTAGTCCGGATAGAGCACCTTGTTCAGGTTGCTCAGCGTCAGCTCACGCCCGTCGACCTTGACCGGGACCTTCATCGGGTCACCTCCGAGGGGAGCTTGTCGGGGCGCAGCCCGCGCCACACGGGGTGCCGCAGCCGCTGTTCGTCGGTCCACATCGTGTAGGCCACCTCCCCGACCAGATCTGGCCTAACCCACCGATTCCGCCACGGAACCTCGTTGCTGAACGGGCTGCTCGGGATCTCCAACGGCCGCAGCACCTGGTAGAGCTCGTCGAGCAGGGCGTCGGTGAAGCCGGTGCCCACGTGCCCCACGTACGTCAGCTCCGCCCCCGTGAACACCCCCATGACCAGCGACCCGATCCCGCCGGACCGGCGCCCCTTGCCCGGTTTCCAGCCGCCGATCACGACCTCTCTGGTGCTCAGGTTCTTCACCTTGATCCACCACGGCGACCGGGTGCCCGGCCGGTAGGGGGAGTCGAGCCGCTTGGCGATCACGCCCTCCAACCCCTGCTCGGACGTGGCGGTGAGCAGGTCGGAGTCGCCGGGGAAACAGGGTGGCGCGCCGATGTCCAGCTCGTCGAGCAGCGCCCGGCGATCCCGGTAGGGCAGGTCGAAGAGCGGGATCCCATCGAGGTAGAGCAGGTCGAACGGCATGTACGTGACCGGGTACAACTCCAGCATGACCGGCTCGGGCTCGGTCAGGTGCATGCGGTGCTGCAGCCGGACGAAGCTGGGCAGCCCGCGGGGGTCGAGTGCCACGACCTCGCCGTCGATGATCGCGTTCTTAACCCCGAACCCCGAAATTTCCGGATACCGCCCCGTGTACTCCACCCCATGCCGCCCGGTCACCCTCAGCCCGCCGTCGAGGTGCACGATGGCGCGGATGCCATCCCATTTGACCTCGAGACCGTACCGCTCGCGATCGGAGGGTAGTTCCCCAGGTACGGCCAGCATTGGTTCAATTGGGTATGGCATTGGTTGCCCCATGACGGGTATGTGCCCCATTGGCGACCCGTTGAGAGCTGAGGAGTGACCATGCGCAGCATCTGGAAAGGTGCGATCTCCTTCGGTCTGGTCACGATCCCGGTCAAGCTCTACTCCGCGACCGAGCAGAAGGACGTGGCGTTCCACCAGGTGCACCGCGAGGACGGCGGCCGGATCCGCTACAAGCGCGTGTGCACGAGTGACGGCGAGGAAGTCCCCTACTCCGACATCGCGAAGGGCTACGAGCTGCCCACGGGCGAGATGGTCGTGCTCACGGACGAGGACTTCGAGGGACTGCCGCTGAGCACGTCACGCAGGATCGACGTCCTGCAGTTCACCCCGGCCGAACAGATCGACCCCATTTACTTCGCCAAGTCCTACTTCCTGGAGCCTGATGCGCAGGGGGCGAAGCCGTACGTGCTGCTGCGCAACGCCCTGGAGAGCTCGGGCCAGGTCGCGGTGGTCAAGGTGGCCCTGCGCCAGCGCGAGTCCCTGGCCACGCTCCGGGTCCGTGACGGGGTCTTCGTCCTCGAGACCATGCTCTGGCCGGACGAGATCCGCACGCCCGACTTCGGGTTCCTGGAGGAGGACATCGAGGTACGCCCCCAAGAGCTCCAGATGGCCGAGTCGCTGATCTCGACGATGGAGTCCGACTTCGACCCGAGCGAGCACCACGACACGTACCGCGAGGCGCTCCAGCAGGTGATCGAGGCGAAGGTGGCCGGCAAGGAGGTCGTCGCGGCGCCGGAGGAGGAAGAAGCGGGCCCGGCCGTGGACCTGATGGCGGCACTGAGGGCGAGCGTGGAGGCGGCGAAACGGGAGCGGGAGGGCGCGCCGGCGGCAAAGCCGAAGAAGGCCGCGTCCGGCAAGTCCAAGGGAGACAAGGAAGAAGAGAAGGCCCCGGCCAAACGCAAGGCCCGCAAATCCGCATAGCCAAAGGGGCCTCGTCCTTCGCGGCGGGACGGCTATGTGTACAGCAGCGTCTCCCACACGGCACCTACCCCCGGAGTCGAGCGCCGCGCGCGACAAAAGCTCACGCTCCGCTGCCGTAAGCGTGCCAGGGGTGCCACGCTCCACCGGCCCTTGAGAACGGCCCACGCGCTCAGTCCCCCGGCCCTTCCCCACGAGCGCTGTCGTCACGTGCACGAGTGATGTTCGGAGGGCTCGGCCGGCTTCGGCGCCATGGTGCTGCTGAGCCGGGAAGCCTTCGCTCGTGTCCAGAGCTTCCCGTTCGTTACCGGTGGCCGCTGGACCGGGCGGGTTCGGGCATCGGGCCGTGGTGGGGCTATGCCGGCATCTGGGCCGGCTCACGAGCACGGTCCTGGACCGGCTGGACGCGGCTGCGGACGAGATGAACGCCAGATCATCGAGCGGCCGGCGGCGCTTCACGAATACGGCCCCCATTGAGCTGCCGCGCCCGTTGATTGTCCGGTACGACGCATGCCGGACTTCGACTTGTCGGCGGGAGACGGGCTTTCCCGGCGGCCGGGAGATTGAGGTGTGAGCTCCGCTGCCCGATGGCAGGCGGCCGGTTGGCGATCTTCGAATAGGACATATCGGCATAATTCATATTATTTCATGGAATAAAAGTCTAAGGCATGCAATAAGAATGTTAATACATAGCAAAATGGGGTCGTTCCTGTTTGCCGGGTCTCGTCCCGGAAAGGACATTTGGTGGATGACGCTTAAGTGGCCATCCGGGGGATTGTTTCCAGCGTAATTCGGAAGCGTCCGAGAACGGGGCAAATCGATCCTTTAGGGGGAAACGCAATGCCCAAGCTCAAGAGTGTTATGGCAGGCCTCGCCGTAAGCACGGCGCTGACCGGTGGCGTGGTGGCCGCGGGTGCGGCGACGACCACGGCAAGCGCCGGTGCCGCTACCCAGGTCAGCACCGGTACGTCCACCTGGACCGGGCATGGCTGCGGCTGGAACAACGGCTGCGGCTGGAAGAACGGCTGGGGCTGGGGCAAGTGGCGCCGTCACCACGGACACGCCCGTGTTCGGGTCAAGGTCTTCAACCGGAACATCAACCGCAACTTCAACGGGCACCACGACCACGACAACAACAGGCGCTGGTAACAGGGGCTGTGTGGCGATGGTGCAGGGATGAGTGCCCGTATTTCACGGGTGGTCGCGGTTCGCGGGATGGTGGACTCCGGCTCGTGAATGCCGGGCGCTCGGGGGCGGTCCGCGTGTTGGTTCGTGGTTCGGCCTGAGGTTCCTTTCTCCTGTCTTTCACGGCAGATTTTCCGGTGAGGGCTCGCTGGCATTTAGCCAGGGAGCCCTCGCTTTGTCGTGTTCCGCTCGTCGCCCGGATTTCGTGGGGTGGCCGATCCGGCGGGTTATATGCGGTGGCGTGTTGTGCGGGTGCCATGGGGCGGGCTGGTGTCTGGCAAGAATAGGCAATTCCGGTTTGTTAGTGATTAAGCCGGATATATGCAGGCCAAGGATGATTGGCTGACAATCATCCAGATCCTTTCCGGTTAATCCGGTATCTCCGTGTTATCGGGAGACGCGGGGGACGGGGCAGATCAATCCTTAGGGGGAACGCAATGCCCAAGCTCAAGAGTCTTATCGCAGGCCTCGCCGTCGGTACGGCGCTGACCGGTGGCGTGGTGAGTGTGGGTGCGGCGACGACCGCGGCCAGCGCCAACGCCGCAACGCAGGTCAGCACTGGCACGTCCACCTGGACCGGGCACGGCTGCGGCTGGAACAACGGCTGCGGCTGGAAGAACGGCTGGGGCTGGGGCAAGTGGCGCCGCCACCAGCACGGCGTCGGCCGCATCCGGATCGTCATCGTCAACCGGAACCACAACCGCAACCACAACCACGATCACGACCACGGCCGCGACAGGTGGTAGGGCTCCAGGCCCGAACCTGGGTCCGTGGCGCATGCTGATGCGCTGCTGAGGAGTCCGCCGATGCGATGAACTCCGGCCATGCGATCGAGTGCCCGTATTCACCGGGACCGACGTCCGCCTCTGCGAGAACGACGTCCACCCACCGAATACGGGCACTCGATTTTTCCTGCACTCACGACACCGGCGGGCCGGCTCAGCGGGGTTGCCGCGCCGGTGTGCTCTCGGCCGTCACGAATTGCGGCGCGGGGCGTGCGTCCCACGGGAACCAGCTGACCGTACGGTGTGTGCCTGCATTGTCGTGACCGTTCGGGCAGGCCGGCACGCGCGGGCCGCGTCCAGAGTCGCTGGTGTGCGCGCCCGACGAGCTGGTCCTCATGAGCGTCGAGGTGGCCGTGCGCCGGCGGTGCGGATCCTGCTGTTCAGCGGACCGGTCGGAGTCGGCAGGACGACGGTCGCCATGGGGGCGGCCCGTCTGCTGAAGGAGGCACGCGTCTCCTCCGCGCTGGGTCTGGGTCGCCGGTCTCGTCGCCGAAGCCGCCCGATGATCTGTGGAACGAGCGTCTGCTGCACCGCAACCTGAGCCGCATGTGGTCCAACATCCGCCAGGCTGGAGCCGACCGGTGATCGTGTGGCGGGTGCTTGAGGGTCGAAGTGTGCGCCGCCCCATAGGCGTGGCGGAGCCGGGGCGCGAAGATCGCCGTGATCGGGCTCCGGACGGCATTGAGTGTCGCAGGTGGTGGGGAAACGTTGAGTGCCCGTATTCGGTGGGTGACGTCGTACCGGTGAGGGGGACGTCGATCCCGGTGAATACGGGCACTCGTTCGCATGGCCGGAGTTCATCGCATTGGCGGACTCCTCAGTGGCGCGTCAGCGTGCGCCACGGGTTTGGGCGTGGGCCCTTACCTGCCGTGGGTGTTGTGATTGTGGTTCTTGTTGACGATGACGATCCGGACGCGGCCGGCGCTGTGGTGCTTGCGCCACTTGCCCCAGCCGTGCCTCGAGCCCCAGCCGTGCTTCCAGCCCCAGCCGTGCTTCCAGCCCCAGCCGTTCCTCTTCCAGCCGCAGCGGCCCCAGCCCCAGCCGCAGCCGTGACCGGTTAGGACGGACGTGCCTGTGTTGACCCGGGTGGCGGCGTCGGCGCTGGCTGCGGTCGTCGCAGCACCAGCGGTCACCGCGCCGCCGGTCAGCGCCGTTCCAACGGCGAGGCCTGCGATAAGACTTTTGAGCTTGGGCATTGCGTTTCCCCCTAAAGGATCGGTTTGCCCCCGTTTTCTCCACGTGTCGAGACAACGCGGAGATACCGGATTACCCGGAGACGTTCCGGATGATTGTCAACCAATCACCCTTGGCATGCATATATCCGGCGCAATCGGAGACAAACCGGACTTGCCCAGTCTTGCCCGACACAAGGGCACTCCATGGCATTCGCACAACGCGTCGGCACATAGAGCGGCCCCACTTGGCCGTGAGACGCGCACGCAAGCCCTGCCGCAAAAGCCAAAAAGCCGGCCGCGCGTCCAGAACGCACGGCGACGGAAAACACGACGCAGCGAGGGCTCCCTGGCCGAAACCAGCGGAGCCCTCACCGGGAAAATCTGCCGTGAAAAGATGAAGAGAAAGGAACCTCAGGCCGAACCACGAACCAACATGCGGGCCGTCCCCGAGTGCCCGGCATTCACGAGTCGGAATCCACCATCCCGTGAACCGCGATCACCCGTGAAATACGGGCACTCATCCCTGTACCTTCTCCACACGGCCCCTGCTACCAGCGCCTGTTGTTGTCGTTGTTGTTGTTGTCGTGGTGGTCGTGGTGGTCGTGCCCGTTGATGTTGCGGTTGTCGTTACGGACGACGACGCAGACCACAGGGCCGCGGCGGTGGCGGTTACCCCAACCGCCCCAGCCC
>NZ_VCKY01000298.1 GCF_005889735.1 Nonomuraea turkmeniaca | reverse complement strand
GGCTTCGGCGGCGGGCCAGTTGTTCGAACAGGATGCGGAGTTCCAGCTTGGCGAGGTGGTTGCCCAGGCAGAAGTGGGCGCCCCCGCCGCCGAAGCCGATGTGCGGGTTCGGGTCGCGGCCGATGTCGAAGACCTCGGCGTCGGGGAAGACGGCGGTGTCGCGGTTGGCGGCGGCGTAGAAGACCACGACCTTGTCGTCGGCCTTGATCTGCTGCCCGCCCAGTTCCTGATCCCTCGTGGAGGTGCGGCGGAACAGGTTGACGGGGGAGATCCAGCGGACGATCTCGTCGGCGGCGGTCCTGGCCAGCGTGGGGTCGGCGACGAGGCGGTCCCACTGGTCCGGGTGCTCGAAGAGCGTGAGCATGCCGCCTGAGGCGGCGTTGCGAGTGGTCTCGTTGCCGGCGACCACCAGGAGGAGGATGAAGAGGTCGAATTCGTTCTCGTCGAGCGTTTCGCCGTTCTCGTCCGGCTGCAGGAGCTTGGTGACGATGTCGTTCCTGGGGTTGGCTCTGCGCTGCGCCGCCAGCTGGTTGGCCCAGGCGTAGACCTCCATGGCGGCGGCGGAGCCCTCCTCCGGCCTGGAGGCGTAGTCGGGGTCCTGGGAGCCGATCATGCGGTTGGACCAGGCGAAGACCTTGTCGCGGTCGGATACGGGCGCGCCGAGCAACTCGCAGATCACGTAGAGGGGCAGGGGCGCGGCGACTTCGGTGACGAAGTCGATCTCGCCTGTGCACTTGTCGAGGAGGTCGTCGCAGATGTCGCGGATGTGTTGTTCGAGGGCTCCGATCGTGCGCGGGGTGAAGCCCCGGTTGACCAGGGAGCGGCGTCGCGTGTGCTCTGGCGGGTCCTGGTTGAGCATCATGAGCCGTTGGAGAGCTATCTGCTCCTCCGTCAGTTCTTCGACGAGGGCGAGCTTCCGATAGGAGGAGAAGAGGTCGGAGTGGCGTGAGATGTGGACGACGTCCTCGTAGCGGGTGACGGCCCAGAAGCCGGGCTGGCCCTCATGCCAGTGGACGGGGGAGTTCGCGCGCAGCCAGGCGAACTGGTCGTGCGGTGGTCCGGCGGTCGCGTAGCGGTCCCTGTCGACGAGGTCGATGTGCACCTGGGTCACCCTCTTGATCAAGCGCTTGGTTACACCGTACTGAAACGTGTTCTATTACGGGGCTGTACGGCCGTCAAGGAGAGTCAATGGTGGCCATGGTGGACTCCGCCGTCGCCATGTCCTCGGACGCCCCACCCTCGCGTGCCTTTGCCCGCCGCCCCGCCTGCCGGGTGCGGGCGCCCGGCAGGGTGCCGTCCGCTGTTTGCTCGACCTCCGGACGCTGCTTTCTTCGACACTCGCTTCTGCATGTCGGGCCTGGCAGGTGGGGTCTCGCAGGTGGGGTCTCGCATGTCGAGCTTCGCGCGTGGGGTGTCGCGTGTCGGGTGTCGCATCCCGTCCTGCCTGCCTTCATCCGCTCATCCGCTGTGTTGCTCGCCCCGCCTGTCGCGCTGCTCGCCAGGGGTCGCGTGCGTGGTCGTTCGGCCCGGTCGGCCGTTCCGGAGGCGGGTGTTGTCTGTTGAGTCGATCGGTCGCCGTGCACCGGGTGCCGCCCGTCGCGTCGTGTGCCTGCTGCGTCGGGTGCCGCCGATCGTGTCGTGTGCCTGCTGTGTCGGGTGCCAGGCTGCTCGTCTCGGCGTGCTGTGTGCTCGCTTGCTGCCTGGGTGGTCACCGGCTGTCCCGTCGTTCGGTGCCGGCACGCCGTCATGCTCGACCTCCGATGTCTCTTCTTGTCGGAATTTCGGCGGCGTGGACGCGGTCCTTGGAACGGTAAACAGGGTTCACAGTTGGGGGTTGCCTCTTTACGGTGAATCTCCAGGTCACGGATCGGATGTTTCCGACTCCTCACCCTTGACACACCCCGTTCGCTCGCACGAGCATCGGGAGACGAGACATCCGATGTATATGTGAAGGATGCGGTGTGAAGCTGCTGCGAGTAGGACCTGTCGGACAGGAGCGGCCGGCGGTGCTGGACGACGCCGGGAACCTGCGCGATATCGGAGAGCCTGACATCGATGGCGCCTTTCTCGCCTCCGGGGGAGTGGCACGCGTCCGCGAGGCGCTCGAGCGTGGTGACCTGCCGGTCATCGACGTGGAGGGGCTGCGTGTCGGCGCGCCCATCGCGCGACCGGGCAAGATCGTCTGCATCGGCCTGAACTACAGCGACCACGCCGCGGAGTCAGGCTTGGAGGCGCCGGCCGAGCCGGTCGTGTTCATGAAAGCACCCAACACCATGATCGGCCCGTACGACGAGGTACTCGTTCCTCGGGGGAGCGTGAAGACCGACTGGGAGGTCGAGCTGGCCGTGATCATCGGCCAGAAGGCGCGCTACCTGGACGGCAAGGAAGAGGCGCTGGGTGTGATCGCCGGCTACGCGGTCGCCAACGACGTGTCCGAGCGCGAGTTCCAGCTCGAGCGCGGCGGGCAGTGGGACAAGGGGAAGTCGTGTGAGACGTTCAACCCCCTCGGCCCCTGGCTGGTGACCGCTGACGAGGTCGGCGACCCGCAGAACCTGCCGCTGCGGCTCTGGGTCAACGGGGAGCGCCGCCAGGACGGTGACACGAAGAACATGATCTTCGATGTGGCGGAGATCGTGCGCTATCTGAGCCAGTTCATGGTGCTGGAGCCGGGTGACGTCATCAACACGGGCACGCCGGCCGGTGTGGCCATGGGGATGCCTGGGCAGCCGTACCTGAGGGCCGGTGACGTCATTGAGCTGGAGATCGAGGGGCTGGGACGGCAGCGGCAGACGGTGGGGCAGGCATGACCGGAGCGGTGGCCACGTACAAGATCGTCGGGATGGAGACGCACGATGTGCGGTTTCCGACGTCACGGGAGCTCGACGGCTCTGACGCGATGAATCCGGACCCGGACTACTCCGCGGCCTATGTCGTGCTCAAGACCGACGACGGGTTCGAGGGGCACGGGTTCGCGTTCACGATCGGGCGCGGGAACGACATCCAGACGACCGCCATCAGCGCGCTCGAGCCGTACGTGCTGGGCAGGGACGTCGAGGACCTCGGCGCCCTCTACAAGAACATGGTCAACGACTCGCAGCTGCGCTGGTTGGGGCCCGAGAAGGGCGTCATGCACATGGCGATCTCCGCCGTGGTCAACGGCCTGTGGGACCTCAAGGCCAAGCGCGCGGGCAAGCCGTTGTGGCGGTTGTTGTCCGAGATGTCCTCCGAGGAGATTGTCGATCTCATCGACTTCCGGTACCTGAGCGACGCGCTGACCCCGGATGAAGCCCTCCAGATGCTGAGAAATGCGGAACAAGGCAAGGAAGAGCGGATAAATCGGCTTATCGAGGTCGGCTACCCCGCCTACACGACCTCGCCCGGCTGGCTCGGGTACGACGACGAGAAGTTGCGGCGGCTCTGCAAAGAGGCCCTGGACCAGGGGTTCGGGCAGATCAAGCTCAAGGTCGGCGCGGACCTGGAGGACGACAGGCGCCGGTTCCGGGTGGCCAGGGAGGTGTGCGGCCCCGATTTCCCGATCGCGATCGACGCCAACCAGCGTTGGGACGTCGGCTCGGCCATCGCGTGGATCAATGCGTTGCGCGAGTTCAACCCACACTGGGTCGAGGAGCCGACCAGCCCCGACGACGTGCTCGGCCACGCCGCCATCGCCAAGGGCATCGACCCCATCCCGGTGGCCACCGGCGAGCACGTGCAGAACCGCATCGTGTTCAAGCAACTGCTCCAGGCCGGCGCGATCTCGTACCTGCAGATCGACTCCGCCCGCGTCGGCGGCGTCAACGAGAACCTGGCGATCATGCTGCTCGCGGCCAAGTTCGGGGTCCCGGTGTGCCCGCACGCGGGCGGCGTCGGGCTGTGCGAGCTGGTGCAGCACCTGGCGATGTTCGATTACGTGGCGATCACCGGGACCATGGACAACCGCGTGATCGAGTACGTCGACCACCTGCACGAGCACTTCGCCGACCCGGTCGTGATCCGTGACGGCCGGTACGTCGCCCCGTCCGCGCCCGGCTTCAGCGCGGAGATGCACCCCGAGTCGATCGCCGCGCACACGTTCCCCGGCGGCGAGGTCTGGAGGGACGCGTGAGCCTGAAAGCGATCGTGACCGGCGGCGGATCCGGCATCGGACTGGCCGTGGCCGCCCTGCTCGCCGAGCGCGGCATGAAGGTGGCCTGCCTGGACGTCCACCCGCCGGGCGAGCCGTTCATCGGGATCAAGGTGGACGTCACCGACGACGTCTGGGTACGCGCCGCGGTGGCCGAGGCCGCCGACCGACTCGGCGGCGTCGACGTGCTCGTCAACAACGCGGGCATCGGAGCGCAGGGCACCATCGAGGACAACCCGGACAGCGAGTGGCAGCGGGTGTTCGACGTCAACGTGTTCGGCATGGTCCGGGTGGCGCGGGCGGCACTGCCGTACCTCAGGAAGTCGCAGCACGCCGCCATCGTCAACACCTGCTCGATCGCGGCCACGGCGGGACTGCCCGAGCGGGCCCTTTACAGCGCGACGAAGGGTGCGGTGTTGTCGCTGACGCTGGCGATGGCCGCGGACCACATCCGCGAAGGCATCCGCGTCAACTGCGTCAACCCCGGGACCGCGGACACCCCGTGGGTCGCCAGGTTGCTCGACTCGGCCCCCGACCCGGAGGCGGAGCGAGCGGCGCTCAACGCCAGGCAGCCGATGGGCCGCCTGGTCAGGGCGGAAGAGGTCGCCGCGGCGATCGCCTACCTCGTCAGCCCCGAGGCCGGCGCGACCACCGGGACCGCGCTCGCGGTCGACGGCGGCATGCAGGGACTTCGGCTCCGGCCAAACCACTAAGAAAGGTACCCCCCTATGAAGTTCGGACGGGTGGTCGCGGGCGCGGCCCTACTAGCGGTCGTCACAGCATGTGGCTCCGGGACGTCGACGACGACGACGGCGGAAGGCGGCGGAGGGAAGGTCGGCATCGACCATCCCCGGGCCGACTCCGACTTCTGGAACTCCTACATCAAGTACGTCCCGCAGATGGCGGGCGAGCTCAAGGTGGACCTCATGCCCGCCACGAACTCGCAGAACGACGTGGCCAAGCTGGTCAACAACGTGCAGGCGCTGATCGGCCAGGGCGCCAAGGCGATCGTCATGGCCCCGCAGGACACCGGCGCCATCGCCAACACGCTGCAGCAACTGGAGAACAAGAAGATCCCCGTCGTGACCGTCGACACCCGGCCGGACAAGGGCAAGGTCTTCATGGTCGTACGCGCCGACAATCGCGCGTACGGGACCAAGGCCTGCGAGTTCCTCGGTGAGAAGCTCGGCGGCAAGGGCAAGGTCGTCCAGCTCCAGGGCGCGCTCAGCTCGATCAACGGCCGTGACCGGTCGGAGGCGTTCCTGGAGTGCATGAAGACCAAGTTCCCCGGGATCACGGTGTTCAGCGAGCCGACCGAGTGGGAGGGCAGCAAGGCCGCGTCCATGCTGCAGACCCGCCTGGAGCAGAACCCCGACATCAAGGGCATCTACATGCACGCCGGCGGCGTCCACCTTGCGCCGACGCTGCAGGTGCTCAAGCAGAAGGGCCTGCTCGTCCCGCCGACCGACGCCAAGCACATCTTCGTCGTCTCGAACGACGGGATTCCGCAGGAGTTCGAGGCGATCCGCAAGGGGGACATCGACGCCACGGTGTCGCAGCCGGCCGACCTGTACGCCAAGTACGCGCTCTACTACGCCAAGGCCGCGTTGGAGGGCAAGACGTTCAAGGCGGGTCCCACGGACCACGACAGCACGATCATCCAGCTTCCGAACGGCCTGGAGGACCAGCTCCCCGCGCCGCTCGTCACGAAGGACAACGTGGATGACAAGAGCCTCTGGGGTAACCAGGTCAAGTAGATGAACATTCACGTTGAAGCCCGAAACGTCGTCAAGCGCTTCGGCCCCACCGTCGCGCTCAACGGCGCGAAGATCGCCATCGCCGAGGGCGAGACCCACGCGCTCGTCGGCAGGAACGGCGCGGGGAAGTCCACCCTGGTATCGATCCTCACCGGGCTCCAGCGGCCTGACGAGGGCGAGGTGCTGTTCTCCGGGGAGGCGGCGCCCGCCCTCGCCGACCGCGACGCCTGGCGGCAGCGTGTCGCCTGCGTCTACCAGAAGTCCACGATCATCCCGGCGCTGACGGTGGCGGAGAACCTCTTCCTCAACCGCCAGACGGAGCGGCCCGGCCCGATCGACTGGCGCGCGCTACGGGCCAGGGCACGCGAGCTGCTGGACACGTACGAGGTGGACGTGGACGCGCACGTGCTGGCCGGCGACCTGAGCGTGGAGCAGCGCCAGCTCGTGGAGATCGCTCGCGCGCTGTCGTTCGGGGCCAGGTTCATCATCCTCGACGAGCCCACCGCCAGGCTGGACGGGCCGGCCATCGAGCGGTTGTTCGCACGCATGCGGTCGCTGCGCGAGCAGGGTGTCACGATGATGTACATCTCCCATCACCTCGACGAGGTGTACGAGATCTGCCAGAGCGTCACGGTCTTCCGCGACGCCCGGCACATCGCGACCAGGCCGGTCGCCGACCTGCCGCACGACGAGCTGGTCGCCGCGATGACGGGGGAGGCCACGGCCGCGTACGCCTCCCGCTCCCGGACGCCCGGGGACCGGGTGGTGCTGTCGGGCGAGGGCCTGTCACTGGCCGGCCGCTACACAGATATTGATATTTCGGTTAAGTCCGGCGAGGTCGTCGGCCTCGCCGGCTCCGCGAGCAGCGGCAAGGTCGGACTGGCCGAGACCCTGGTCGGGCTGCGCAAGGCGGACGCGGGCACGGTCACGGTCAACGGCACCCAGGTCAGGCCGGGCGACGTGCCGGCGGCCATGAAGGCCGGACTCGGATTCGTGCCCGAGGACCGGCACCACGAGGGCATCATCCCGCTCCTGTCCGTGGGGGAGAACGCCACGTTCCCGATCGCCCGCAAGCTGGGCCGGTACGGCATCGTCTCGCCGACGCGCCGCCGTGCCAAGGCCGAGCAGATGATCGAAATCCTGGACATCAAGACAGAAGGCGCCGATCAACCCGTCGGCGACCTGTCCGGAGGGAACGCGCAGAAAGTGGTGTTCGCGCGGGCGCTCGTGGACGATCCGACGGTGCTGGTCGTGATCAACCCGACCGCCGGCGTCGACGTCAAGGCCAAACAGGCCCTGCTCGGCGCCGTCGAGGACGCCGTCGATCGGGGCGCGGGGGCGGTCGTGGTCTCCGACGAGCTCGACGACCTGCGGATCTGCGACCGCGTGCTGGTGATGTTCCACGGCAGGGTCGTGAAGGACGTGCCGCGTGGATGGACCGACCACGAGCTCGTGGCCGTGATGGAAGGCATAGAAGATTGACCACTTTGACCGCACCGATCCCCCGGGTACGACTGGCCAGGTTCCGTGACCTGACGCTCGTACCAGTGATCGTGATCCTGCTCGTCGTCGGCGCGATCCTGGACCCGACCTTCCTGACCGCGGGCAACCTGACGAACGTGCTGCAGCAGCAATCGGCGATCTCGCTCCTCGTCCTGGCCGAGGCCATGATCCTGATCGCCGGCAAGTTCGACCTGTCGCTGGAGTCGACGGTCGGCACCGCGCCCGCGATCGCGGTGATGATGGTGATCCCGGTGACGGCGGGCGGGTTCGGCATCGCACTGCCCGGCGCGCTGGCGATTCCTCTCGCACTGCTGATCGGCGCGGCCATCGGCGCGTTCAACGGATTCCTGATCATCAGGTTCCAGCTGTCGGCGTTCATCGTCACGCTGGCCATGCTGATCATCGTGCACGGCCTGCTGCAGGGGCCGACGGAGGGCAAGACGCTGTTCGAGCTGCCCGACTCGATCCTCTACCTGGGCAGCGCCACGTGGCTCGGCCTGCCCGCGGCCATCTGGATCGCCGGGGTGCTGTTCGCGGCCGGCATCTTCGGCCTCGGCTACCTCCGGGTCGGCCGCGCGCTCTACGCCGTCGGCGGCAACACCGACGCCGCTCGCGCCGCCGGCATCCGGGTGGACCGGGTGCTCTACGGCGTGTTCATCGTGGGCGGGACGCTGGCCGCGCTGGCCGGGATCCTGGAGACCGGGCGCCTCGGCGCGATCGGCAACAACATGGGCGTCGGCTGGATCTTCATGGTGTTCGCCGCGGCCGTCATCGGCGGCGTCAGCATGGACGGCGGCAAGGGCACGATCCTCGGCGCGCTCACCGGCGTGCTGGTGATCGGCCTCGTGCAGAACATCCTGACCCTCATCGGCGTCTCCGGCTTCTGGCAGCCGGTGATCTACGGCGGCATCATCCTCATCGCACTGATGATCAGCCGGATCGCGGGCGGAAAGGCACAAGATTGACAATCGAGCTGCCCTCTTATGGGCTCGGCGGTGCCCCGATCGGCAACCTGTTCCAGGAGGTGACGGACGAGCAGGCCCGCGCCACGGTGGACGCGGCGTGGGACAGCGGCGTGCGCCTGTTCGACACCGCGCCGCACTACGGGCTGGGCCTGTCGGAGCGGCGTCTCGGCGCGGCCCTGGCCGGCCGCTCCGGCTACGTCCTGTCGACCAAGGTCGGCCGCCTGCTGGTCCCCTCTTCCGGCTCCGGCCGTGACCAGGAGGGCTTCGCCGTGCCGGCCGAGCTGGAGCGGGTGTGGGACTTCTCGCGCGACGGCGTACGCCGGTCGCTGGAGGAGTCCCTGGTGCGGCTGGAACTGCCGGCCGTGCACATCGCGCTCATCCACGACCCGGACGACCACGTGGAGCAGGCGCTCACCGAGGCGTACCCGGCGCTGGCCGAGCTGAGGGCCGAAGGCGTGGTGCAGGCGATCGGGATCGGCATGAACCAGTGGCAGGCGCCGCTGCGCTTCGTCCAGGAGACCGACATCGACGTGGTCATGCTCGCCGGCCGCTACACCCTGCTCGACCAGTCCGGCCGGCAACTCCTGGACGCGTGCGCCGAACGCGGCGTCAAGGTCCTGGCGGCCGGCGTCTTCAACAGCGGCATCCTGGCCACGTCCAAGCCGGCGGGCACGTACAACTACCTGCCGGCGCCGGAGCCGCTGGTGGAGCGGGCCACCCGGATCGCGGGGGTCTGCGAGCGTCACGGCGTCTCACTGCCCCAGGCCGCCATGGCCTTCCCCCTGCGGCATCCGGCGATCGCCACCATCGTCCTGGGGGCCCGGGCGCCGGAAGAGGTCACCAGGAACGCCGCCCTGTGGGCGCGGCCGGTGCCTGAGGAGCTTTGGGACGAACTGGAGTCGGAGGGGCTGCTTTCCCAGGAACATTAAGGAGGTCCAAAGGCCTTACGGCCGGTCCGCGCGCGTGGGCCAAGGGTGCCCTCGCGCGTGTGCGCGCCTTGCCTGGCTTCCGCGGGCAGGGCGGCCAAACGCGCCTTCGCACGCGTGCGCGCCTGGCTTCCGCAGGCAGGCGGCCGGCGGCGTGGGTGGAGCCCGTTGGCGGCTTGCCGGTTCAGGACGGGACGAGGGCGTAGTCAGCGATCCACAGCCCGGGGATCACCTCTGTCTCCCCGGCCGGCACGAACCCGAGCCCCTCGTACAACCTCCGCGCAGGCGCGTTGTCCCGCCCGGTGGACACCACGACCCGCCGCGTCCCCGCCCGCACCAGGACCTCCTTGACCAGCGCGCGCCCGATCCCGCGCCGCAGCGCGCTGGGATGCACGATCAACCGGTTGACGTCCACCTCGTCATCGGTCTCCTCCCACGCCACGGCCCCGGCCAGCCGCCCGTCCTCGTCCACGGCCCCGAGCCACCGCAACGGTTGCGCCCGCAGGCCGGCCAGGCTCTCGTGCAGGGGCGGGATGCGATCATCCTTGATGATCGCGGCCTCGACGGCGTACGCGGCCTTCTGCAGGGCGAGCAGCTCGGCCCCGAGTGACTCGTCGGTGGGCGATATTGCGGTAATGAGCACTGGACGAGTATCTCTTAGCCGACCTCCCACAGCGCGCTCACGGGCATGGCCCGCATGCGGTCGCCGAAGGGCAGCGTTTGAGTGCCGGTATGGAGCACAAGGCCAGCGACGAAGTCGTCGCCGAGCCGTTCGGCGAGATGCCTCAGCCCGCGGAAATCCTCGGTGCGTACGGCTGACGCGGCCTTCACCTCGATGCCGACGACGCGCCCCTGCCGGTTCTCCAGCACCGCATCGACCTCAATACGGTCCTTGGTCCTGTAGTGATAGAGCTCCACCCGCTCATCCGCCCAGGTGAGCTGGCGGGCGAGCTCCATGAGCACGAACCCCTCCAGCAACGGGCCGAAGGCGCTGTTGGGACGGAGGAGGCCGCGAGCGTCGGAGCCGAGGAGGTTCGCCGCCAGGCCGGAGTCGACGAACGCGACCTTCGGCGTGCCGATGGCCCTGCTGCTGAGGTTCCTGGACCAGGCTGGGATTCGTTTGATCAGGAAGACCTCTTCGAGGAGAGCGAGATATCGGTGGACTGTGCTCGCCGACACGCTCAGCTCGTTGCTCAATGCGTTTCCGACGAGCAATTGGCCCGATCGGGCAGCCAGTAGTCGGATGAGCGTCAGCATTTGCTGGCCTTGCTCGATCTCTGCCAGTTGCCGGACGTCACGCACGATCAGATCGCCGATGTAGGAGTCGAAGAATCGTGCTCTGCGCCGGGAGTTGGTGCGTGCTAGGGCCTCCGGATGACACACCTCTGTGACGCAATGGTCGCCATCGTGCTGACGCAATGGTCGCCATCGTGCTGACGCAATGGTCGCCGTCATACTGACGCAATGGTCGACGTGATCGTGACGCATTAGCGGACAAGCCCCTGACGTGATGGTCGCAATGATCGCGACGCGAAGGTCGCAATGATCGCGATGACATGGTCGCCCTGACCATGATGGCCTGGCCGCTATGAGGCGGGGATGAACAGCCACGACGTGGACGGGCCCGGCTCGTACGGTGAGTCCAGGCGTTTGGCCACCACCCCCGGCAACCCCTGCTCCCTGGCCGCCTGCCGCACCGGCCCCGCCTCCCCGGGCCAGGACGGGGCAGTCTGCCAGTGGGCGCCCGACAACCCGAGAGCCTCCAGGGCCGACCTCCGGGCCGTATAGGGCTGCTCGACCAGGGAGCGCCCGTCGTCGTACAGGAGGTCGTAGAAGACGAGGATCTCGCCGCCTCCGAGCGTGGCGAGCTCGCCGTCCAGCACCGCCGTGCGGCTGCCGAACGACTCCGCCAGCCCGCGCAACCACGGATGTTCGCGGGCCGCGTCCGTGCGTCCGCCCTCGATGGGGACCAGGAGGCGCCGGCCGCCCCACGCGAACTCGAAGGCATACGCGGAGGCGTCCTTCGGGGGTTTCGCCCGTTCCGTCGGGAGCATGGCGTCAAGGGCGGGGAAGGGG
>NZ_VCKY01000297.1 GCF_005889735.1 Nonomuraea turkmeniaca | reverse complement strand
GTAGAAGCTCTCAGCCAGCCCAGGGCCAGAAGGAAGCTTGTCGCCAGGGGCGAACTTCCTCGTCGATGTAGTAGTTCCAGTCCACCCAGTTGGATGCCCGGACCGACTGATTGCCCACCTGGGTGATGATCCGGGCGGCGGTGAGAACGGGGCCGCGGGGCGAGGCCTTCGAGCCGGGGATGATCGCGACGCCGCCCGCGCCCGCCTGGCCGGAAGAGGCGGCGTTGGGAGCACCCAGGACGATCTCGGCGGCGCCGTCGCCGTTGACGTCGCCCACGGCCAGGTCACTGCCGACGCCCGAGCCGGCGTCGAACCAGCCGATGTCGTGCGCGGAGAAGCCGGGGAACTGGGAGAAGCCCGACGCCGAGCCGTACCAGACCTGCAGGCCGCGCAGGCTGGGGGTGACCATGACGACGTCCACGTGGCCGTCGCCGTCCACGTCGCCCATCGCCAGCTGGGAGTCCTTCTTGGGGCAGCCCAGCAGGTCGCGGTTCTGAGGGGTGCACAGAGCGCCCCAGGCCCACAGGCTGTCATCGCGCGTCGTCGGCTGCTGCCTCAGGTTGTCCTGCAGCCACAGGTACGGAGACTCCTCCTGGGCCTCGGGCGTGTATCTGCTGATGATCATGGCCATCTGCTGCCTGCCAGTGCCGCGGACGTCGCCGGTGGCGATCGCCCTGACCCTGACCTGCCCGTCGTAGAAGTAGTTCCGGGTCCACCCGTTGGTGTTGAAGCGGGCGGTCAGGGTGGAGGTGGGGTAGTAGACGCCGTCGAGGTAGAACCCGCTGCTGTCGTTGATGCCGACGATGTCGGCGCCCGGCTGGTCGTCGAACTGCCCGACGCGCAGACCCCATGCGAGGGCGCCGGGGCCACCGTAGCCTTCGGTGGTCGTGGTGCGGACACCCTCCTGGTTCCATGAGTCGACCTGAAAGGCCGGGTAGCCGCCGGCGAACAACAGCTCGGCCGCGCTGTCGCCGGTGACGTTGCCCGCGGCCACCGTCTCGCCCCAGTCTCGGCACGGGTTGCGCCAGGCGGACTTGCAGTCGGCCTCGGGGCGGCGCACGGCGTGGTCGTCGATCCCGTCCGGTCCTCCGTACAGGATCGTGACGGCGCCGGTGGTGCCGTTCGGGCCGGGGACGTTGGGAGTGCCGATTGCCAGGTCGTGGTAGCCGTCGCCGTTGAAGTCGCTGTTCACGGCGACCTGCGCCGCCGCAGCTGGCGGGGCGGGGAGGGTGAGCGCGGTGGCCAGGGTGAGAACGACCACCGGCCACGTCATCTTGATCACGGGCATGATCACAGGGTCGCGAATGTGACTTGCAGCTCGGTTGTGCCCCAATGAGGAGAGGAGTCTTACTGACACCCCTTCAGGCGTCGCACCGCGCATGAGAACCGACTCCACCACCTCCTGGGCGCACCTTCGCGCTACCATGATCGAACATGTCTTCGAGAAACGGGATAGGATGACGGCGGTGCCCGAGCCGCAACCAGTGGAAATCCTCCCGGATCGGGCCGGTTGGCTGCACTGCCTCCGCGTCCTCCCGAACGGAACTCGGGAGGCTCTGGTCTCCTGGGTTGATGTCGAAAGCGGCTTCAAGGGCAGGCCCGTTGATCAGACACCCGAGTGGGTTCCTGTCGCTCGTGTGCGCCGCATGCGCGGTACGGACTACAGCGCGATAGAGGCGGCGATCGAGCACGTCGAGACCACCATCGAGGAGTCCGGCCCCGCTCGGCCGACGCCGCCCGGGTGGCCGGCGCAGGTGCTGCCGCCTGATGACCCAGGCTGGGTTCATTCGGCCACATCCTGGCTGCTGGACATCCTGCCGCCTGACTACCGCACCCACTCCGAGATCATCACGAAGCCGCGAGCGTTGGCGTGGATGGCCGCAACGCACGTCGAGCACTATCAGGCGGCCGCCCAGCGGGGATACCGCAGCGCCGCTGTGGATCTGCGCATGCTGGCCGCGACCGGCTACGACCCGGAGGACGTGGAGGACCTGGTGCCGCGCGACCTCGACCAGCCGCCACCGAACCCGGTCACCGGTGCGGGGCCGGCGGAGCGGGTGGAGCCGCCGACCGTGTGGGGCGTCGTCGTCACCTGCGACTCGGAGGCCGAGCAGGTCGAACTCCTGGAGCGGCTGTCCGCCGAAGGTCACTCCGTCCGAGCCCTCATGTAGATCAATCGTCAACGTCGTGCTATGCCGCGACGGTCGGTTCCCCGTGCGCCTGTTCATCATTCGCGCCGTCGTCGGGCGGCTCGTACCGCTTCAGCACCGCGCCGGCAGGGCCGGTCACCACATCCCAGTCGTGCGGCCATACATGCGCTCGGCGTGGGTGCACCCCCTGTGCCTTCTCTAGATTGATGTCTGCACCCGCGTAGGCCGCCCAAAACGTGGTGTGGCCGGTGAAGGTCGCCCTCTCGAACGAGGCACCTTTGGCGAAGGTAGTCTCCTCGAAAGAGGTGTCGCCGGTGAAGGTCGCGCTCCGAACCAGGCGGTGCCACTGAAGGTTGCCTCGCTGAACCAGGCGTAGCCGGTGAAGGTCGTTCCCTCGAACGCCGCCCGGTCGACACGGCAGGAATCGAACCTGAAGTCGAGCAAGGTGGCACCGGTCAGGTCCAGCCGGATGTCGGGCCAGAAGACGGGGTTGGGGTGTTGCCACCAGCGCCGCTTTTGCCAGCGCAGGTGGTCGGCGAGTAGACGTTGGGCGGTGAGCCGGACCTGCCGTTCTTCGTTCGGGTCCCGGCTGGCCCGCGACTCCGCACGGCCAGGTGACCGCGTGCGGGCAGCGTGTTGGGCGGCGCGGATCTTCTCGTGCCGGTCCTCCTCGTGCGGAGGCGTCCACGGCATCCGCAGATAGGCGCAGATGACGTCAACGACGGTCTGCCGCAGGGCGGGGTTGTTCTGGGCGAGCTGTTCGAGGGCGTACAGGCCACCGAGGCGCACCGGAGCCTGGTTGCTGCCGAGCTGCTCGACGGCCTTGCTGAAGCGGTCGGTGTCGTGGCCGCGCTCGCCGAGCTGGAAGGTGCGCCGGGCGGTGTCGGCGTTGCGGGCGGTGTAGAACACCGCCAGTAACGCGGCCAGGCCTGTGGCCACGGCCAGGACGTTGCCTCGGATCGCCGCCAGTGCGGCGGCTCGATCCTTGTCCTCGGTGAACACCGTGGTGTGGTCGATATGCTCCAGCACCCACGTAGCGCCTGGACCCAGCATCCACACCAGCGCCGGAACCGCCAAGAGCACCAGCACGGTCACGACGATCGACGAAGACTTCACGGGCTGATGATGCTGCTCCGGCCTGCTTGGCGAACGCCGAGTGACGCGATCGTGATCAGAAACCCCGAGGGAGGAGAATCCTCGTGCGTGCGGGCATCATCCTCGCGGCCGCCGTACGCCGCACGGCCAGGGTGCTCCAGTATGAGCAGCCCCGCCCGCATCCTCAACGCCAAGACCTGGCGAAGAAGAGACGAACGGGACCTACGCCCCAGCGGCACCCATTACCGGAGCACTACGGGTTGCCGGTGCGGCACGCGGCGCCGCTGCCGGGCGCGTAGGCAACCCGGCCGAGATCGTCGGTGACGACAGCCGAATAGATCTTGGGTTGCGATGGCGAGCAGGCGAAGGTCACGCTGACACTTGAGATATGTGACGGGTCGCCGTAGACGTTCTCGATCGTGCTATAGAGAACGTCGTTGACGTACCAGCGCACAGTGTGCGGGTCCCAGGCGCCGATCGTGGTCGCGGTGCATCTGATCTTCAGCCTGGTCCAGCTCTCGCAGCCCACGTGCAGGTACGGCCCGGCCGACGACGCTGTAGCGCCGGAGTTGACCGCGCTCGCTGCCGCCCCGGCTCCCAGAGTCGTGGCCGCCGCGGCGACCGCGACCAGGACGAGCCTGGTCAGCCATCGTGGTGTCGGGTTTCGGTTCCAATGTTTCATCTGTTCGCCTCGCAGGATCGGTCGTCGATTGTCTTCTCCTTGGGGCGTGACATTCCGTTCCACCCCCGGCGTGATAGCACGCGACAGTAGGAAGGGAGCCGCTCGTGCGCGCGGACATCACGCTCGCCACCCCCGTACGCCGCACCGGCCGTGTCCTCCAGTTGCAGGGCATGTTCGACGTGCCGCTGGAGGAGAAGCTGACCACCTCCTGGTCGGCGCACCTGCCCGTCGAGGAACGGAAGTGGAACGTCGGCCTGCTCGTGGGCCCCAGCGGCGCCGGAAAGACCACCCTCGCCCGCGCGCTGTGGCCGGGCCTGCTCGTCGAAGCGCACACCTGGACGGACCGGGCGCTCGTGGACGACTTCCCCAAGGGGATGGGCATCAAGGACATCGTCGGCCTGCTGACCGCCGTGGGACTCTCGAGCCCGCCCGCGTGGCTCAGGCCGTACCGGACGCTGTCGAACGGGGAGGCGTTCCGCGCGAGCATGGCCCGCGCGCTGGCCGAGCAGTCGGGCCTGGTCGTCGTGGACGAGTTCACCAGCGTCGTGGACCGGCAGGTCGCGAAGGTCGCCTCCCACGCCGTGGCCAAGGCCGTCCGGCGGGGCGGTCGCCAGCTCGTCGCCGTCACCTGCCACTACGACGTGCTCGACTGGCTGCAGCCGGACTGGGTGTACGACGTGGCCACGGCCTCGTTCGCGTGGAGGTCGGTTCAACCCCGGCCGCGGCTCCGGCTCGATGTCCGGGTTGCTGACCGCTCCCTCTGGCAGGCTTTTCGCCACCATCACTATCTGAGCGCGGAGATCTCGAACACGGCGCGTTGCTTCGCCGGGTACGTGGACGGTCAGCCGGTCGCGTTCCTGGCGTACCGGCATTTCCAGCACCCCCGGGTGCGGAACATGAAGTGGAGCACCGCCTGGTGGTGCTGCCGGACTTTCAGGGGCTGAGCATCGGCGCTCGCATGTCGGAGTGGGTGGCGCAGCATCTCGCGGACCAGGGCTACCGGTACCGGTCCGTCAGCAGCCACCCTGCGCTCATCTCGTACCGGGACCGGTCGCCGCGGTGGCAGCGGCAGGCCCGCGCCCGCAAGCTGCACACCAGCTCGACGCGGTGGAACCAGCGCAAGGACACGCTCGACCCGCGCCGGCTCGGGCTCGTCTCCTTCGAGTACACTCCACCGATGCAGATCTTGGCGTGAAAGTTCGAGCCCATCGAGTCCCCGCATCGCGGCACGACACTCTGCCGAACACGCGTGATGAGCGGCGCCGCCTTCGTCATCGCCTCCCTGATCAAGCACGAGCACATCGTCCTCGACGAGTCATTAGACGTCCCCCTGGTGAGCTCGGCCACTACGAACTCGCCTACCTTGCGGGAGGACCGGAGCAGGGTGGCGGACACGGCGATCGCGCTGCTGGCCGAGTCGGGAGAGTTGCGCGTGAGCCGGGGGCGGCGGGTGCACCGGATGCGATCGCGTGCCACATCGCAGGAGCCGCTCGCAGTCCCGGTGCTCGATGCCGTCGCCTCCCGGTCGGAATTGTCGGTGGCCCAGCTTCGGATGGAGACGATGCGGGCGCTGTCGATGGCCGCGTTCGCGGGCTGCGTGGCCGTGGCGAGGCGAGCGAGCAGCGTCAGGAAACACCGGCGCGCCCGGCGGGCAGAGCTCGTCGGCGTGAGGGAGGGCGAGGGCGTGTCCGCGCATGGGTCCGCCGGCTGCGGTGGCTGCGGTGGCTGCGGTGGAGGCGGCTGAGGCGTCGACCTTTGAAGGCCGGCCCCCGAACAATTCCCGGCTTGACAAGATTTGCGGCAGATCGTGTAATAGCGGTCGCGTCGCGTGACGCCGCCTGGTGGACGGCGGTGGCATGGAGGCGCCGAATCAAAGGGGATGACGCCGTGACTACCTTCATCGGTCGTGCCTGAGCGCGTAGCCCCCGCGCGTCGTTCCATGCCTTCGGCGGTGTAGTCGAGCCGTCCGTCCTTTCTCTGGCATTCCGTGCGGGTTTCCCTTGTCATCGACACATCCCGCCTGGAGTGAGAACACGCATGCCCATTGACTTCAACCAGCAGATCATCGACGAGTTCCGCGCCAACCAGGGCCGGGTCGGCGGCCCGTTCGAGGGAGCCAGGCTGCTCCTGCTGACGACCGTCGGCGCCAAGACCGGCGCCCGCCGTACGACGCCGCTCGGCTACCTGCCCGACGGTGACCGCATCCTCATCATCGCCTCGGCCGGCGGCGCGCCCGCGCACCCGGCCTGGTACCACAACCTGCGCGCCAACCCGCAGGTCACCGTGGAAGACGGCGTCTTCACCTACCAGGCGAAGGCGGTCGTGCTGGAGAGCGAGGAGCGGGATCGCATGTTCGCCCGCGCCGTCGAGGCGGACCCCGGCTGGGCCGCGTACGAAACCATGTCTGGCCGGGTCCTGCCGGTGGTCGCGCTCATCCCGATCGACGGCGGGCCGCCGACCGGCCCCATGGGGGACGCGCTCAGGAGGCTGCACGACGCCTTCCGCAGGGAGCTGGCGATCATCCGCGGGGAGGTCGCCGCGTCGGGACCGCGGCTGGGCGCGCAGCTGCGGGTCAACTGCCTGACCCTGTGCCAGGGTTTGCACGTGCACCATGAGCGCGAGGACGGGTTCATGTTCCCGGCGCTGGAGGGTCGGCACCCGGAGCTCGCCGCGGCGCTGGAGCGGCTGCGGGCCGAGCACGCCGTCGTCCAAGAGCTCCTCGAGCGGTTGCAGGAGCTTCTGGCCGCGGACGACGTTTCTCCCGAGGCGCTGTCGAGCGAGGTGAACCGGCTCACCGCGGAGCTCGAGGCGCACCTGGACTACGAGGAGGAGCAGCTCGTGCCGCTGCTCAACGGCGCGTAGCTCCCGGGAACCAGACAGCGCGGGTGCCCGCGCCCGACCCATCGCCGGCATGGCGACCACCGTCGTGGGTCCCGGCGAGCGCACGCGTCCGGTCGCGCCCGCATGAACTGGAGCAGCGTCCGGGCGCAGAACGGTCGGTGGCGCCGTTCGCGGTGGGGATCGGCGTCGCGTTCACCGCGGGACTGCTCTCCCCGTGGTTCGCCCGGCCTGTCCTGGAGGGGGTGCCGCCGGGTGCGCTGCTCGGGCGGCCCAACGCGCAGCCGGTGATCGAAGTGCTGCCCGAGCGGCCGGCGCGCCGGTAGGAGTTCCCGCTGCGGGCGGAACTGGACCGGCACCGGCCCGGTCGAGCTGTCGGCTCGGGCGCCCACTACACACGGTCACGGCGGCGCTGGAGCCGGTCGGCAGCTCGCGCAGGATCTTCCCCACCGGACCGATACGTACTGAGCTAGAGGCGTGAGTCTCAACTGCCTTTCGGGCGGTCGCACCAGCCCGAGTGTAGGGGCGCGGCATCCCTGACCTTTGCCCTGCCCACCCCAACCTTTGCCTCACCGCTGTTTGCCGGGTCCGTGGAGGGCAGCCGAATCGCCGAGACGTTGAGCGAAGGAGCGCCACCATGGTCATCAGACCTGAACAGCTCGCCTTCTACGGGGTTCTCATCGCACTAGGAGCGCTGGAGATCGTGGAATGGCCCGTCGTGGCCATTGTCGGAGTCGGCCACCTCCTGGCCAGCCAGCACCGCTTCGTCATCCTGCGGGAAGCGGGAGAGGCTGCCGAAGCAGCCTGATCCCGGAGGCGATCGCCGGGGGATAGCCGCCTGCGAGCCGGTCGAGCCTGAGGTTCGTAGTCAGCTTGCAGGAGTTGGGTTATCGATCAGCGCCATTGAGGACTGGGGCAGGTGCGGGGCGAGCATGGAGACCTCGGCGTGCTCGCGGTCGGCGCCGGTCAGGACTCCTTCGCGCCCGTAGAAGACCTTGTTGTTGGCGCTGTTCCATACAGTCTGCACGCGGCCAAACCTGAGGCGACGGTCCGAAGAGGAATACGCTTGTCTCGTTTTTGGGATATATTCCCGGATATGAGACAGGCGGAGGAGTTGGATGTCCGGCTGGCCGAACGGCTGGCGGAGCTGCGCGTCGAGCGGGGCTGGTCGCTGGACGAGCTGGCCCACCGGGCCGCGATCAGCCGCTCGACCCTGTCGCGCCTGGAGCGCGGCGAGATCAGCCCGACCGCGGCGCTGCTCAACAAGCTCTGCGCGGTCTACGAGCGCACGATGTCGCGGCTGCTGGCCGAGGTCGAGTCAGAGCCGCCGCAGCTGGTGCGCGCCGAGGGCCAGAAGGTGTGGCGGGACGAGGAGTCCGGTTTCGTCCGCAGGTCGGTGTCACCACCGCACCCCGGCCTGCGCGGCGAGGTCGTCGAGGGTGTTCTGCGGCCGGGCGCGGACATCGTCTACGAGGCGCCCCCGGTGCCGGGGCTCGAGCAGCACATCTGGGCGCTCGAGGGCACGGTGGAGATCACCGCCAACGGTCGCGCGCACACCCTCGAATCCGGCGACTGCCTGCGCTTCCGGCTCTGGGGCGCCTCCCGCTTCCGCTGCCCGGGGCCGGACCCGGTGCGTTACGCGCTGCTCATCGTCCTGCCGTGAAAGCCGGGGAGTCCCTTATGCACGCCATTGACCGCCTGTCCGCCGGGGAGTTCGACGACGGGGTGAAGGAGCTGGCCGCTCTCCTGGTCGACGCCGTGGACGACGGCGCCTCCGTGGGTTTCCTGGCGCCGTTCGACCATGAGGCGGCTGCCGCGTGGTGGCGGGCGCAGGCCCCGGCCGTGGCCGACGGCCGTCTCATGGTGTGGGTCTCTCGCGACGACGCCCGCATCAACGCCAGCGTCAGCCTGGCCCTGGCCGCCAAGCCGAACGCCCGCCACCGTGCCGAGATCGTCAAACTCATGGTGCACCGCGAAGCCCGCGGCCGGGGGCTGTCGCGTGCCCTGCTGGCCATCGCCGAGCAGGCCGCGCTGGAGGCGGGAGCCGACCTGCTGCTGCTGGACACCGAGACGGGCAGCACCGCCGAGCACGTCTACCTCACCGGCGGCTGGACACGGTACGGCATCGTTCCCGCGTACGCCGGATCACCGGACGGCACGCTGCGCGACTGCAGTTTCTTCTACAAGCGGCTCACAGCAGGCTCTGCGTGAGCGTGTCCAGATCGGCCAGGCGCTGAGCGGGTGACAGGCGCGCGGCCGTGGCGACGAGCAGCAGCTCGGTGACGGCGATCTCGTGCGCCAGCGGCGCGATCGGCCCGGCTGCCTCGCGCGGCAGGCTGACCAGCACCTCCGCCTGGGCGGCCAGTGGGGACCGCCAGGCGTCGGTGACGAGCACCAGCCGCGCGCCGCGCGCGCGGGCGGCCTCCACGAACCGGGCGGTGGCGGGGGAGTAACGACGGAAGTCGTAGGCCGTGACCACGTCGGAAGGCCCCAGGTCCAGCAGGGCACGGGCGCGGGCCTGTGGCGCCTCCGGCACCCGGTGGGCGCCGGAGCGCAGGCTGGCGAGCTGACGGATCAGGTATTCGGCGGCCAGCTCGCTGAGCGGCCCGCCCAGCGCCCACACCGTGCGGGCCTCGGCGAGCAGCGCGGCCGCGGTCGTGATCAGGGGCTCGGAGAGGGCCGCGAGCGTGCCGTCCAGTCCCGAGCGCAGGTCGTCGGCGGCCCGCCGTAGCTCGGACGATCCCGTCTCGGCGGGTGCGGCCACCTCGTCGCCGGGCGTGCTCCCGGGAGGGCTGCTCGTGCCCGGCGCGCTCCCAGCAGGGCTGCTCGTGCCCGGCGCGCTCCCAGCAGGGCTGCTCGTGCCCGGCGCGCTCCCAGCAGGGCCGCTCGTGCCCGGCGCGCTCCCAGCAGGGCCGCTCGTGCCCGGCGCGCTGACGAATTCCAGCAGCCGCGACCGGTCCCGTGCCCCGTCCCTGACGGCGGCCTGGAAGTCGGCGAACCCGGCGTACCCGAGCCGGTCGAACAGCCGCGAGGCCGTCGGCGGGCTGACCCCCGCACGCTCGGCCAGCGCCCGCAGCGAGCCGAGTGCCGCGAACGGATAGTCGTCGAGCAGCACGCGCACGATCGCGCGCTCGCCGGGCGGCAGCTCGGAGTAGACGGCGCTGAGGCGGCTCTCCACCGGATCGTTCTCCATGCTGACAAATGTTACATCTACTCCCGCATACACAGGTTCACGAAACGGATGTTACGGTTCGGTCATGAGTACTTGGCATGGTTTGATCGACAGCCCCTACCGGCGCTGGTTGCCCGTCACCGACGACACCCCGGCCGTCTCGCTGAACGAGGGCAACACCCCGCTGTTGCGCTCGGCGTTCCTGTCCTCGCTGACCGGCTGCGAGGTGTGGCTGAAGGTCGAGGGCGCCAACCCGACTGGATCATTCAAGGACCGCGGCATGACGGTGGCGATCAGCCGGGCGGCCGAGCGCGGCGCCGAGACCGTCATCTGCGCCTCCACCGGCAACACCAGCGCCTCGGCCGCCGCGTACGCCGCCCGCGCCGGCCTCACCGCCGCCGTGCTCGTCCCCAGGGGCCGGATCGCGCTGGGCAAGCTGAGCCAGGCCGTACGCTACGGCGCCCGCATCGTGGAGATCGACGGCACCTTCGACGACTGCCTGCGCGTGACCCGCGAGCTGGCCGGCCACCACCCGGTCGCGCTGGTCAACTCGGTCGGCAACGAGCTGCGGCTGGCCGGCCAGCGTACGGTCGCCTACGAGGTCGTGGACGCGCTGGGCGACGCGCCGGACGTGCACTGCCTGCCCGTCGGCAACGGCGGCAACATCACCGCCACCTGGGGCGGCTACCGCACCTACCACCAGGCAGGCTTCGCCACCCGGCTGCCGCGTGTGTGGGGCTTCCAGGCGTCGGGCGCGGCGCCTCTGGTCCACGGGGCGCCGGTCGCCGACCCGCGGACCGAGGCGAGCGCGATCCGCGTCGGCAATCCGGCCAGCTGGGACGGCGCCATCGCGGCACGCGAGGAGTCCGGCGGGCTGATCGCCGCGGTGAGCGACGAGCAGATCTTCGCGGCGTACCGGGAGCTGGCCCGTCGCGACGGCGTGTTCGTCGAGCCGGCCTCGGCGGCCGGGGTGGCGGGACTGCTCGACCAGCACGCGCGCGGACAGCTGGAGGCGGGCCTGCGCGTGGTGATCACGCTGAGCGGCAACGGGCTGAAGGACCTCGATGCGTCCCTGCGTGACGGCTACACCGCGACCGAGACCTCCGCCGTCACCGCGGACGTGGCCCGCGCCCTGCGCCTGGCGGCCTGACCGGTATCGTTCGCTCGCAGACGATCGACCGGAAAGTTGTGGGATACCTCCATGCCTGAAGAGCCCCGTTCTGGTGTGAGATCGACCTCATGAAGAATGCAGGCAGGAAGCGCGGGTTCCCGACGGGAGACCTGGCGAGGGTGGCCGTGTTCGCCGCGCTGATCGCGGTGCTCGGCCTGCCGGGTTCGTTCAACGTCTTCGGCAACGCGGTTCCGATCACGTTGCAGACGCTGGGCGTGATGCTGGCGGGCGCGATCCTCGGCACCTGGCGGGCCGCGCTGGCGGTCGCGGTGCTGCTCGTGCTGGTCGCGGCG
>NZ_VCKY01000296.1 GCF_005889735.1 Nonomuraea turkmeniaca | reverse complement strand
GCGGCCACGCCCACCCTCAGCCTCACCGATCACAGCACCCTCCGCTCGTAACAATCCGGAGTACGGCGGAGCAGCCCCCCTTTTCACGCCGAAGCAGCGTCCTCCAAGGGCATCAAGGACTCATCCGCCTGCAGGCGCGCTGCGCGCTCGCCGACTTCGCGGGCGCCGACCGGCACGCGGCCGCCGCGGAACGGCTGGCCGAGCGGCACGAGCGGCCGCTGGTGAGCGTCTTCACGGGTTGGTACCGGGCGCTGCGGCTGGACGTCACCGGACAGGCGTGGACCGATGAGGCGAAGGCGACCGAGCGGGAATCGGCTGACATGGCCGGACGGGCGGCGGCTTTTGAGGAGGTGGAGGAGGCCTACCGCCAGGCGGCCGCGCGGCTGGACGGCGCCGGCATGCCGGGCCTGGAGCGCGGGTTGTTGCCGCTGGCGTTGTTGTGCGCGCGGGTGCGCCGCGGCCTGCCACCCGAGGCCCGTGAGGCGGGCTGGGGGCCGTACGAGCCGTGGGTCCGTCCTTTGGTGCTCCTGGCCGGCGGCCACCGCGAGGAGGCGGCGGCGGTGCTGGCCGGGGTGCCGGAGCCACCGCGTGACCTGCTGATGGAGGCGATGTGGTGCCTGGTGGCGCGGGCGGCGGTGGCCGTCTGCGACCGGGAGGCGATGGGGCGCGCCCGCGCCGCGCTGGAGCCGGCGGCCGGCGAACTGGCGGGCGCGGGCAGCGGCCTGCTGACCGTGGGCCCGGTCTCGGACCACCTCGCCGCCCTCGCCGCCGCCCTCCCGGCCACGTGATCAGCGCGGCTCATCCACCGTTCCTTCACTGACGGGCAGGCCTACCGCGGCGGCCGTTCGTCCTCGCCGTCGACCAGGGCGGCGCCTCGCGCGGTCCAGCTGTCCTTCAGCCAACGTCCTTGATCGAGTCTCGCCTCCCTCTGGGTGAGCGAAGCCCGATCCCGGACTTGCTTGCGGCAGCAGCAGTGCCGTGTCCGCGCGCCCATGCTTGACTGGGTGAATGGATCAGCGCCGATACTTAGACCTACTCGAGCTGGACTACGCGCGAATGCGCGAAACCGCCACCCGTGACCTCGCCGCCGCGGTGCCCCACTGCCCAGGGTGGACCACCGCCGACCTGCTCAAGCATGTCGGCGACACCTTCCTCCACAAGGCCGAGACGATGCGCCGCGGCACCTGGCCGAAGCCCTGGCCGCCGGAGCCCGATCCGAACGGCCCCGGGGCGTACTTGGACCGCGCCATGGCCGAGCTGCGCGGCGAGCTCGCCTCCCGGGAGCCGCAGGAGCATGCACTCACCTGGTACGACCCCGACCAGACCGTTGGTTTCTGGGCCCGCAGGATGGCGCTGGAGGCGGTGGTGCACCGAGTGGACGCCGAGCTCGCGGCCGGCGAGCCCATCAGGCCCATCCCCCCCGACCTGGCCGTGGACGGCATCGACGAGATCCTGGTGACCTTCCTCGCCTTCGCTTCCCGTCAGTGGCCGGAGGACTTCGGTGACAAACTCACCAGCGCGGACGGTCGCTCGGTGTCGGTCGCCGCGGGTGCCGATCGCTGGCTCGTCCGCCTGGCCGCCTCGGGCGTCGAGGTCTCCAGGGGCGATTCTCCAGGTGAGGCGTCGATCTCGGGCGCGGCCCAGGACGTGCTGCTGTGGTTGTGGGGGCGGGAGGACGTCGCGGCGCTGACCTTCGACGGCGACCCTGAGCTGGTGAAGCGGCTGCATGACCTGCTGAGGGAGGCGACGCAGTAGGCGAGAGGCCGGTCCTGTGCTCAAGCAGTTCGCCGGCCCGCCGGGGCTCCCCTGCCAGGCGTCATCCTGAGATCCGGGCCTTCGTTCCGCCCGAAGATCTGAACTCAGAGCAGACCCTAGAGCCGCCGGTAGTAGACGGCGACCGGGAGTGGGGTGCACCCGAGCCGCTCGTACAGGGCTCTGGCGGGCGCGTGGAAGGGATCTCCCCCGGTGCCGATCTCGACCACCTCGGCTCCGAGGGCTCGCATGTCGCCGAAGGCGTGCTCGCACAGGGCGGTGCCCACGTGGTGGCGGCTGTGCCCGGCGCAGACGGCGAGGATGGTGACGGTGGCGTTCCTGCGGGCCGGGTCCACGCTCCAGGCCACGTAGCCGGCGATGGCGTCCCCGGTCTCGGCGACCGCGACGTACCGGTGCTGGTCTGGCCGGTGGAGGTCGGCGACCTGCTTGCGGTAGTCGTCGCGCCAGTCGCCGTGCTGGTTGGCGAAGACGAGGGCATCGGTCGGCCCGCTCACGGCCTGGTGCCGGCGGCGAGCGGGGCCCTCAGCGGCGAATGCGCCCAGCGGCGAAGCACTCCATAGCCCACCATCCCGTCGTCGGCGGCGCCCCTGCCCGGCCGCATCCGGCAGGAGATGGAGACCGACTACTTCAGCGCCCTCGACGTGACGCGGGCGTTCGCCCCGGTCGTCGAGGCCAACGGCGGCGGCGCGGTCCTCAACGTGCGGTCGTGGCTGGACGCGCCGCAGCTCGGCTCCCGCAGCGCCTCCAAGGCGGCGGCCCGGGCGATGACGAACGCGCTCCGCCAGCAGCTCGCCCCCAAGCCATCCACGTGGCCGCGCTGCACGTCGGATACATGGACACCGACATGGCCGCCTCCGTAGCGGCCGCTCAGCAGGCCGCCCCGGCGGCGATCGCGGCGATCGCCCTGGACGGGCCGGCCGCGGGCACGGCGGAGATCGTGGCCGACGAGATCAGCGGCACGGTCAAGGCCGGCCTGTCCGCGCCGGTCACGGCCTGAGCCGCCCGACGGGTGCGTACGGAGAGGAAGACCTGACTATTGTCGATCACCGGGAGATGACCAGAGGAGAGCCCTTGACCGAGGACACGTCGGCCGTCGGCGTCACACCCCCACCAGAGGTGGGCTTGACGTGGTTGGAAGGCAAACCCGGCGGCCCTGCCGCGTCCACCTGGGGCACCCCGTGGCCCAAGGGCGCGGTCGCCGCGGACCAGGCGTTCACCCTCGTCGACGCCGCCGGCACGGCCGTGCCGGTGCAGAGCTGGCCGCTCGCGTTCTGGCCGGACGGGTCGCTGAAGTGGAGCGCTCATGCGATCGCCGCGCCCTCGCCCGCGGACGGCTACACGCTCCGGCATGGCACGGCCTGCGTCCCTGCCACGCCGGTCACCGTCACCGAGCACGAGGACCATCTCGACGTGGAAACCGGCCTGATCAGGGCCAGAATCCGCAGATCAGGCCCCGAGGTGATCAGCCACGTCTGGCGCGACGACACCGAGGTCGCCCGCGGGGTCCGGCTGGTCACCGTCCGACAGAGCGGGATCGACGACGACGAGGAGGGCGTCATCGCGCGGGACCGCTACCTGAGCGAGATCCAGAACGTCGTCGTCGAGCAGTCCGGCCCCGTGCGAGCCGTGGTGCGCATCGAGGGCACACACGCCTCCGGCACGAGGGGCGACTCGTGGCTGCCGTTCACGCTCCGGCTGTACTTCTCCGCGGGGACCGAGAGCATCCGCATGATGCACACCTTCGTCGTCGACCGGCACGGACAGGACGGCCACATCGCCGGACTCGGCGTGCGCCTGCGGGTGCCGATGCGCGATGCGGCCTACGACCGGCACGTGCGGTTCGTGGGCGAGGGGCACGGCATGATGGCCGAGGCAGTCAAGGGGATCACCGGGCTCAACTTCACCCGCGGCCCTGGCGCCGACGTACGGGCCGCACAGGTCGCGGGCACTGCGCTCCCCGCCCCCGACACTTGGAACCACCGTGTGGCCGAGGGCTTGGGGCACCTGCCCGAATGGGGCGACTACACGCTCAGCCAGCTCTCCGCCAACGGCTACACCATCCGCAAGCGCACCGAGAAGGGCTACAGCTGGATCCCGGTCGACCAGGGCGGCCGCGCTTCCGGGCTCGGCTACGTCGGTGGGGCGAGCGGCGGGCTGGCCTTCGGGCTGCGCGACTTCTGGCAGCGGCACCCGACCCAGCTGGACATCCGCGGCGCCCACACCGAGGAGGCAGAGGTGACCGTGTGGCTCTGGTCGCCGGAGGCAGAGCCGATGGACCTGCGCTTCTATCACGACGGCCTGGGTCAGGACACTCATCGCGCCCAGCTCGACGGGCTCGCTCTCACCCACGAGGACTACGAGCCGGGCTTCGGCACGCCCTACGGAATCGCGCGGACCAGCGAGCTGACCTTCTGGGCGCTGGCCGCCACTCCGAGCGGCGAGCGGCTGGTGGAGATGGCCGACCAGGTCCGCACCCCGCCGCAGCTGATCAACCCGGTCGGGCATTTGGTGGCGGCGAAGGTGTTCGGCGGGCTGTTCGCGCCGGTGGATGCCGGGCATCCGGTGAAGAACGAGGTCGAGGAGCACCTCGACTTCCTGTTCGCCTACTACAGGTCCCAGGTCGAGGAGCGCCACTGGTACGGCTTCTGGCACCACGGCGACGTCATGCACAGCTTCGACGCCGACCGCCAGGTCTGGTGCTACGACGTCGGCGGGCACGCCTGGACCAACTCCGAGTTCTCGCCCGACTTGTGGCTGTGGTACGCCTTTCTGCGGTCAGGACGGGCCGACCTCTTCCGCTTCGCCGAAGCCATGACCCGGCACACCGGCGAGGTCGACGTCTACCACCTCGGCCCGTGGGCGGGGCTGGGCACCCGGCACGGGGTCACGCACTGGGGCGACAGCTGCAAGCAGCACCGCATCAGCAACGCGATCTACCGCCGGATCTTCTACTACCTCACCGCCGATGAGCGCACCGGCGACCTGCTGCGTGAGCTGGTCGACTCCGAACGGACCTTCCTGGTGCTCGACCCAGGCCGCAAGATCCGTACCGAGCCGTACGTCCCGGACCCGGCAGCACTGCACATCGGCGTCTGCACCGACTGGGGAGCGCTGGCCGCGGCCTGGTTCACCGAATGGGAGCGGAACGGACCGCAGGCGGAGGCGGCCAGGCGCAAGCTGCTCGCCGGCATGGAGTCGATCGCCGCCCTGCCCAACGGCTTCATCCAGGCGGGCGCACGCTACGACCTCGCGACGGGCCGCTTCGCCGCTGCCGCCCCCGACGTCTTCGTCCTTCACCTGGGTGCGATCTTCGGACTGGCGGAGATCTGCGCCGAACTGATCGACGCGATCGACATGCCGGCCTTCGAAGCGGCCTGGCTGCAGTACTGCCGGCTCTACAACGCCACCCCCGCCGAACAGGCCGCCGAGACCGGCGCCGACTTCGGCGACCTCATCTGCAAACAGGGGCATGCCCGCTTGGACGCCTATGCGGCCGCGCGGCTCGCAGACGACGCCTACGCCGCCCGCGCCTGGCGCACCTTCCTGACCCCGCCCTTGCCCTGGGAGTACGCCCACGACCGCGACTGGTCGGCCACGAAGGTCGACAACACGCTCAACCCGTCCTCCGGCGCGCCGTGGGTCTACACCCCGTTCTCCGCGTTGTTCGCCCTGTCCGCCATCCAGTGCCTCGCCCTCATCGGCGACAAGCTGCCCGCACGTCATTCCACCTCGACGTGACGTCCGGCACACGGCTCCCGAGATCGCCCAGGTTCCCGAGCCCACGGTGACGGAGGCGCCGGCGCTGCTGAGCGCTCGGGCGGTCTCCAGACCGAGCCCGGAGCGCTGCAGGTGCGCCCGCCGTGCGGGAGCGAGGCGGGGAGGCGGTCAGGCGGCGGCGCGTTCGTCGACGGGCCGGCGGCGCAGGCGCGCGTGCTCGATGGCCGGTGGGTTGTAGGCCATGTCGAGCCTGCCGATGTCGGTGCCGGGTGGCACGATCTCGTCGATCCGGTCGAGGACCTCGTCGGTGAGCGTGACGTCGAGGCCGGCGAGGAGGTTGTCGAGGTGCTCCATGGTGCGCGGCCCGATGATCGCGGACGTGACGCCGGGGTGGGCGATCGCGAAGGCCATGGCCAGGTGGGTCAGCGGGATCCCGGCGTCCTGGGCGAGCGGGATGAGCTGCTCGACGGCGTCCAGGCGGCGCTCGTCGCTCAGGTGCTGGAAGCCGAACTGGGACCGATGGGTGGTGTTCTGCTGGTTCTTGCGGTAGCGGCCGGTGAGCAGGCCGCCGGCGAGCGGGCTCCAGACCAGGGCGCCCATGCCGTACTGCTGGACTATGGGGAGGACCTCGCGCTCGATGCCGCGGTTGAGGATCGAGTACGGAGGTTGCTCGGTGCGCAGCCGAGTCAGGCCGCGCCGCTCGGCGACCCAGTGCGCCTGGACGATGTCCGAGGCGGGCATGGAGGAGGTGCCGATGGCCCGGACCTTGCCGGCACGCACCAGGTCGGTGAGGGCCGAGAGGGTCTCCTCGATGTCGGTGTCGGGGTCGGGCTGGTGAATCTGGAACAGGTCGACGTAGTCGGTGCCCAGGCGGCGCAGCGAGCCGTCCAGGGCGCGGATCAGCCAGCGGCGTGAGGCGCCCGACCGGTTCGGAGGGACTGGCGTGGCGCCTCTGGGGTTGTAGTTCACCGGGAACCGGGCTTTGGTGGCGAGGACGACGTCGTCGCGGCGCCCTTGGAGGGCCTTGCCCACGATCTCTTCGGACTCGCCGTGGGAGTACATGTCGGCGGTGTCGATGAAGTTGATCCCCGCGTCCAGGGCCCTATGGATGATCTTGATCGAGTCGTCGTGGTCGGGGTTGCCGACGCCCCCGAACATCATGGCGCCGAGCGCGTAGGGACTGACGTGGATGCCGGTCCCCCCGAGGGTGCGGTACTGCATACGGTTTCTCCCGAGGTTGTGGTCGAGGCATGGCCGGCGTGCTTGCATGCCGTATCCTGAACCGAAGCGGAACGTCTTTCCGGAACTATACGGAAAGACGTTCCGGTTATGCAAGCGAAGGAGTGTCGTGAGGGAGAACACAGCGCCGACCGGAGCCGACTCGACCGGCTCTGCGGATCCGGGCGCACTCGAACGCGCGCCGCGTCGGCTGCGCGCCGACGCGCAACGCAACATCGACTCCTTGCTTGAAGCAGCGAAGGCCGTCTTCGGCACGTCAGGCGTGGACGCGCCCGCGAAGGAGATCGCCGATCTGGCCGGCGTCGGAGTCGGAACGCTGTACCGGCACTTCCCACAGCGCTCAGACCTGGTCAAGGCCGTGTTTCAGCGGGAGGTGGACGCCTGCGCCGACGCGGCCCCGGCGCTGAGCGCGGCACACGAGCCAGGAGCAGCACTCGCCAAGTGGCTCCACCGGTACACCGAGTTCCTCGCGACCAAACGGGGACTCGCCACAGCCCTTCACTCGGGCGATCCTGCGTTCGACGCCCTGCCCGGCTACTTCATGCGGCGACTCGGACCCGCCTTGGAGTCATTGCTCGAAGCCGCGACGGCCAGTGGAGAGATTCGTACCGACATCAGCCCCAAGGACCTCCTGTACGCCGTCGCCCATCTGTGCCTGCCGGTGCCGGACGAGGGAGTCACGTACAGCCGGCGCATGGTCGCGCTCCTCATCGACGGACTACGCTACGGCGCCGACACGAGCCGGCCTCGCTCCTGAAAGTGGCCCAGAGTCGCTGGGAGCCCACCGGCTTGGTCCAAGTGGCTCTGGCCTCACGTGAACTGACGCCGGCGGTGCACCTGACCGGCGTTGTCCGTGAGGGCCTTGGTCAGCGTCCGTTCGAGGGCGGTCACGAGGGTCCCCCTGGCCGGGTGGCGGGAAAGTGGCTGCGTGGGTGCAGGCGACCTATGCCTTGGGGGTGGCCAGTTTCGTGGCGGCCCGCATGAGGGCCTGCCTGGCCGTGTCCGGAGTTGCCGCATCGTCGGCGTGCATCATGCGGGCCATTTGCGGAACCGCGTACCACCAACCCGCTAGGGCCAGGACGAGGAAGGCGAGGTCGGCGGCCGGTATCTCATCGCTGATCAGGTTGGCCCGCTGCGCCTCGGCGAACGCGGCGACCTTGGTGCGGTAGTAGTCGGTGCGGGATGCCTCATCGGGCACCTCGCCAAGGTGGTGCAGGCCCTCCCACAACAGCAGCCGGGTCAGCTCGGGATGCTCGGCGTGGTAGTCGTACACCGCGGCGGCGTAGGCGGCGACGGCCTCGGGCCCGTACAGGTTGTCCAGCGGCACGGCTGCGGCGACCTTGTTCAGCTCGTCGGCTAGCACGGTGGCGAACAACTGGGCCTTGTCGCCGAAGTAGGTGTACAGCCGCTCCTTGTTGATCCCGGCCTGGCGGGCGATGCGTTCCATGGTGGTGCCGTCGAGACCGTGAGCGGCGAACTCGACGACCGCGGCCTCCTTGAGTCTGCGCTTGGTCTCGTCGGTGTTCCAGGCCATGCCGGACAGCATATCCAACGCGAGCGTTGAAGTTTGCCGACGACGTGCTAGCGTAATTTCCAACGCCATCGTTGGAGTTGGAGATAAGGGCTATGTCCATGACTGTGAGTGCCTCGCACGCGCCAGTAGCCGGCCGGTCCGCGAAGCGGGCGGCCCTCGTCCCCCTCCTCGTCACAACCGCGCTGCTCGTCCTCATGCAGTTGTACGTATCGATCCCGCTGCAGCAACCGGTGGCCGCCGACCTCGGGTCCGCCGGAGTGACGGCCGCGTTGGCCTCCGGGTACTCGTTCTTCTACGCACTGGGATTCCTGGTCTACGGACCGTTGTCCGATCACTTCGGTCGCCGGCGGATCCTGGTCGCCGGGCTCGCGGCGCTCACAGTCGTGACGCTGGCGGTGGGCTTCGCCCCCTCGATGGGCGTCCTGGCCGTGCTGCGGGCCGTGCAGGGCGCGGCAGCCGCCACATTCGCCCCGACAGCCCTGGCGTTTCTTGGCGAGGCGCTGCCGCCGCGACGGCACGCCACCGCGATCGGAGCGATCTCGGTCGCCTTTCTCAGCGCCGGGATCATGGGGCAACTGGCCGCCGCCGCCATCGCCGTCGTAGGCGGATGGCGCTGGACCTTCTTGATCAGCGGCATCCTGCTGGCGGCGCTCACCGTCGCGGCCTTCATCGTCATCCGGGAACCCGATGTGGACAGGCCCCATCAGCCGCTTCCGGTCCGTTACGCCGCGCTGATCCGATTCGCCGTCCGGCCCCGTTCCCTGCTCATCTGCCTGGGACACCTTGTCGTGCTGGGCGGTTTCGTCGGGATGTACAACCTGCTGGGCCCCCATCTGGCCGTCGCCGGTCTCACCGCGACCGAGGTCATGCTCGTCCGTGCCGCCGCCCTGCCGGCGATGTTCTGCTCGTTGCTCGCCGGGCCGCTGGCCAGACGCCTCGGCGTGGCGGGTACGGCACTCGCCGGCTTCACCCTCGCAGCGGCGGGCCTGGTTGCCGAAGTCCTGCTGGACGGCGCGCTCATCGGCCTCACCGCCGCCGGCATCGTCTTCGTGGCCGGAGTCGCCATCCTGGTCCCCACGATGATCACTATCTGGGGTGAAGCGGCGCATCCCGCGCGGGGCGTCGGGATGGCCGTCAACGGGTTCGTCCTCTTCCTCGGCGCGGGGTTCGGCTCCTACGCCACCGCACTGCCGTACGGCTTCGCCGGTTCCCTCGGTGTCGTGGCCGGCCTCTATCTGGCCGCGGGCGTCATCGTCTTCGTGGCGCACACCGGCAGGCGGCTCCGCTGATCTTCCGCATCCCGTCTTGCGACCACACGCTTTCCTTTCCCACCGTTCGTGACCACTCTGGAGGAGTAGACCCATGCCCCGTCTGAAGCCCGCCATCCTGCCCGGGATCGCCATCGCGGTCGTCGCCACCGCCGGAACGGCCTTCGCGGTGACCGGCGGTGACGATCGCCATCCCGCATTCGTCCAGTCCGGCGCCGACGCCGGCCGTCCCGTGGTGGTCCGCACCGTGGCGCCCTCGGCCGAACCCCCGACGGCTGAGGCGAACGACGCTCGGCGCCGGGTGGCCGACGCGCTGAGCGGCACCGGTCTGCGCATTCCCGCCGGCTGGGAGATCGTCAGCGTACGCCAGGAGCGACACGACCAGCGCGATGTCACCTTGATCCGGCACCAGCCCGACGGCTATCGGCTCGGCGGGCCCCATGCCAGCCTCGTCCTCGACGCGCGCGGCACGATCCTCGGATTCACCCGCCTCCATGACGGCGCCGACGGCCCGCTCCCCGACAGGCGCCGCGCCGAGGAGATCGCCCTGCGCTTCCTGCGGCAGGTGGCGCCCGATGACGTTGACGGGCTCAGCGTCCATTGGGTTGATCAGCATGACGAGACCGTGACCCTGACCGACGGCACCACAGCCACGATCTCCGGGATGAAGGTGAAGATGCACCACGACGACGGCCTCTACAGCTGGGTCGTGGTCGGCCGCGACGGCGCCGTCTTGACCTACGAGCGGGACATCGCATGGGACTCCGGCCAGGGACGCCGGGGCACGCAGATGTGGCTCCACGACTCCTGGATCGCCGCGCGCGAAGGCACCGGACCACAACCCGCCCCGCCGTACGCTCTTGCGACGTCATAAGCGGCCCCGCGCTACAGGTCAGCTGGATCTAGTCGACGCCGACCGACAGGTGACGGCGGCGGTGAGGTGGCAGGTCGTCTGGGCGGCTCATCAGCCGTCCAGACGACCTCAAACGCTGGATCATTCAATCTGTCATTCGCTCACGTGACACTGGCGGGCTGGGCGGACAGGAGGGTCTGTGCCCAGCCGCTTGTGTCGACGGCGCCCTGGCCGGTCAGGTCGTCGTTTCGGCCGTCGTAGGGGTTGATGTCGAGGTAGCGGTGCATGGAGCCGTCGCGGTGGTGGCCGTAGTAGACACCCCCGCCAGGCGACAGCAGGTGGTCGAAATTCTGCCAGGTGGAGTCGCGTAGCTGGTAGCGCTTCCAGGAGCCGGCGCCGCTGATGTTGTAGGAGATGAGCTGCCCTCCGGCCGTGGTGCCGAGGATCCAGTCGGGCCCGGTGGCGGTGAGGGTTTTGAGGGCGAAGCCGCTGCCGATGGCGGTGTTGCCGGTGATGTCGGCAAGGGCAGGCTTGGCGGCGGTGATGGTGTAGCGGCGGAGGGTTCCGTCCTTGATGCCGAACAAGTGGCTGCTGCCGTCGAAGGCGAGCAGGTCGTGGGTGTAGCCGCTGCCCAGCAGGACGGGCGGGTCGAAGGTGAGGGTGTCACGGTTGGTCTGCACGTCGATGCGGTACAGCTTGCCGTTGGTGTCGGTGATCAGGATGGTGCGGAAGTTGAGTGTGGCCATGGCCTTGGGCGTGAAGCCGAGGGTGGCTGTGGAGACGACCGCGCCGTGGGTGCGCTTTCCGGTGGCGGCGTCGATGGTGGTATAGGTCAGCCGGCCGTCCGGCAGCACCCCATACACCGACGTGACGCCCTTTGGCCCGCCGAAGTGCGGGTTCTGTGCGTGGGTCAGGGTCTCCCAGCCCAGGAAGTGTGACACCCCGACGGGACGGTTCTGCTCGACCCACCGCTTGGCATAGGGGACGTCGTCGTATCCGAGACGGTGGTGCAGCGCGTTGAAGCCGACCTCGAAGTGCTCCCCGAGGTCCTTGGTGACCTTTCCACCGCACAACCATGACGGCACCGTCCCGCCCAGTTGCAATTTGGCGTGGAGGTCCATCG
>NZ_VCKY01000295.1 GCF_005889735.1 Nonomuraea turkmeniaca | reverse complement strand
GTGTCTGCGGGGTGTTCGACGGCTGGTCGAGTGCGGCCGGAGGTCGTGGCTTGGGAGTCGTGGGGGAGACCGGGTCGGCGGGCGTGCTGGTCCCGTCCCACCTGATCGGCGCCTGCGCCTGTGCTGGGTTGGCGAGGTCGAGGGCCGCGCTGGTCGGGTTGGCTGGGGTGGCCGGGCTGGCCGGGGTGGCGGCGCCGGTTCCGGGTTGGGTTTGGGCCGTGCCGGGCTGGCCGGTCGCGAGCGCGTCGTTGAAGACACCAGCCAGCGTGGAGGCGGGAGAGAACACCGCGTTGGCCACATCGACGCTGAACGGGCTGATCGTATTGGTCCTGCCTGCCCCGCCCATGAACGCGCCCAGCAAAGACCCTGACGTCGGTGGCACCCACTGCCCATAGACCACCCCGTTGGCCACCACGCTGCCCGCCGGAGAAGCCGCCACATTGTTCAATCCCGTGTTCAACACCCGGCCCGGATACCGCAGGAACGCGTTGACCATCCCCGGCGCATCCCCCGCACGAGCGTTAAGCCGCCCAATACCGGGAATGCTGTTGGTCAACCTGCTCACATCCCGGGCGAGGGAGAGGCCGACGACCACGCCGACCGTCACCCCCAGCGCCACGGTCTTGGTCTTGTCCCAATCCCACGCATCCAGCGTGCCCATCTTGATCTGCTGATACTGGGCGTACGCGTCCCCGATACCCTCCTCAGCGATCTCCTCCGGGAGCTCCATCGCCAGCCACCTGGCCGCAAGCCCCTCCCCCGCCGACCCGCCGGCCAACCCCGGAAAACGGCTCAACGCGCTCGTCGCATACGGCCGGCCCGCCAGCATCGCCAACCACTCCAGGATCAGCAGCATCCGCGCATTGCCCGACCTGGCCACCGCCCCCACCAGCAACCGAGCCAACGGACCAGCCGACACCGCGAGCACCGCAATCAGCGCCGCAACCAGTGACACCCAGAACGCCACATTGATCGACAGCTTCGAATACTGCGTCTGCCGCGCCATATGATCCATCTGCTGGGCATACAGGGCAGCTTCACCCGCCTTGGCCACCACCCCCGTTCGCTCATCGAACAGCTCGCGCGTCCGGGCAAACGCCGCCGGCTTGGCCGGCGACTCAAGACCAGCCGAAATCTCGAGAATCGAGAACGCGGTCGGCTCCAACGAGGACAACAACACCCCCGTGGCATCCTCAAAAGCCAACCTGACCTGCCACAGCCCGCTCTCACTGGCCTGCGGCCACGGCTCGCCCGCTGTCAACATCGGAATCAGCCAATTGACCACCCACGCAGGCAGCGCCTCGGTCTGCCACGCCGGCTCCACATCGGTAGTGGAGATCCCCCCACTGGAATAGGGCGAAAGAGGACCCGGAAGCTGAGGATCAACACTCGGCCCGCCGGCGACCACACCCAGCTCACATGGTCCACTGAGACGGCACCGCGATGCTTTCGGCTATAGCCGCATCCGTGGCCAGCGTGTTACCCACCTGCGTCCGCAACTTGGCCGGAAGACCGCCGATCTCCTCCACCAACCCGTCGGTGTCATCCACGCACAGCCAAGGCCCCCCATAAGTCAGAAGAGCCCGCTCGAACTCCGCCCCCTCCGGCCCATCACCCCACGGCCGCGCCTCCAACAGCCCACGAATCCGAGCCTGCACCTCTCCCCAACCGGCATCCAGATCCGACGCCATCACCTCCAACCGCGCCAGGCCAGAACCCAGCGGCTCACCGATGAACACATCCGCCGCCCCCGACGACGCCGACGATCCGCTCACCGCTGCCCGCCCTCTCCCAGCATCTGACCCGCCAACTGCGCCAGCACCGTCTCCAGATCGCCATCCAGATGAGCCCGCATCTGCTCGGCCGGCACCAGCGGCGCGAAAATCTCCACCACCTCATCCACCGCCCGAACCGACGCCCGCCGCACCGTCTCAACGATCACGTCAGCCAACGACCGCGCATCCGGACGCCGAAACACCCGCGGATCAATGTCCAACCGGACCAGATCACCACGCACCCCCACCGTGGCCGACACCAAACCATCACGAGACTTCTCCGTCACCCGCACCGCCCGCGCCCGCTCATGCAGCGCCAGAGCATCCCCCTGCAACCGCATGAACCTCGCCCGCAACTCCTCGGCATACGCCTGCAACCCGGCCGCGTCGCCACCCTCCACCGCCAACCACCTCCAGAACAGGTTGCATTCTTCATCCCAAATAACATCTCGCATTACAGATATGGGTACGCATTCATGCCGAATGCATACGAGTGCGACGTGATCGCGAATGCGTGATCGTCTTCGAGCGTGCGCCGCCGTGGCGGGTGTCCGGAATCAGACCGGTATCGGGTCGGGTGGCGTCCAGGCGAGATTCAGCTCACAACTGAAGGGGTCGGTGCAGCGACCTGAAGTCAATCCTGTCCGTAGCTGGGAAGGTTGCAGACGACTTCCTTCGGGAGGAATGCGTGCAGCGCTTCGAGGTAACCGTTCAACTTATTCATGTGCTGACGTGCCATCGCGGTCACGTAGATCGTAGCAGGGTCCAGCTTCCGGTCTTCTATTGCCTGACGCTCTCTTTCGTTGACCCAGCGGCTGAGCTCGCTAGAATAGAGGTCTTCACGGTAGGCCACTGGGATCGCTTCATCGCGGGTGTAAGTTATCTCCCTGTCGCTGTACTCATAGTAATAGACGTGCTCTTCTCGTGAACACCCAACAGCCAGGTCAATTGTCGGGACCTGATGATCCCACACGGGGCTCGCGTAACCGAAAGGGATATCTCTCTCTCTGAATTGATGTTTCAAGTCCTTGAAGACCGGGAGGACGTCCTCGCTGAACCAGCGGACGCCTTCACCAACCGTTCCTACGGCAGCCGCCAACTCTATGAATGTCGCCCGAAGCGCCTCCATTCCACGAAGTGCCTCCTTCGCGGCATCTCCACTCCAGGCCTCGGCGAGATCAGCACCTTGCGTGGTCAGAGTGGAGACGCTTTCTGCCAGCAAGTCCGCCTCCGCAAGAAGCAGGCTCCCGTACCCCGCCGAATCCGATTCGTTGTCTATCGAATCAAGGCGGCTCGGGTATTCATTTGCCGAAGAATCCAGCTTATTCCAATCGCGCGACCACTGCATTTCCAGGAGAGAGTCGTCCTCTCCGATGTCGCCCTTGTGCCAAGTCATCTGGACAATGTCATGCGGACTCTGCCGGCCCAAAGCGGACGCCTCTTCCGCCAGATCGTACTCCCCGATACAGCTGGCCAGAGCGGCGATGTAGTAAGAATAGGATCTGAACAACTGCCCGAGCGCGTGCTCCAGAAATCTCTGGAAGTCCTCCAGGACTCCAGACCCTGTGGCTTCCGCCCTCAGGTCCCTTCCGGGAAGAAAGTTGCCGAACTTGGGCATGGAGAAAGCGCGAACATCGTATTGCCCAACGGGTGATTCATCATGAGTGAAACGCTCGCCGTCGGGAAACTTTCGCAGACCAGAATATCTCTCCAGGTCAGACAGCAATGCGCGCGCGACGGCCGTCACTGCGGAGCGATCGATCCCCACGCCATCGCGTGCCTCCGGCCAGCTGGTCGGCCTTCCGTCCAGCGCCCACTCACGCCATTTCGGCATTTCCTTGTCAGGGGTCGAATCGTAGCGCTCGCCGTCTGCACGGTAATCGGGATGCCATAAATGTCCCGGTGGTGAGATCTGCGGCGGCGGAAGCTCATTTATATAAAGCTCAGTCACGCAAAACTCCAGCAGGTGTGCAGATCGAACCGTGCATCGATATCCCAGCCAACCTGGCGGAACAATAGTTCCCGCCGCTAGCGCGCCGCTAGCGCGCCGCTAGCGTCACGGACGTTGAGCTGTGCCGAAGCGCTGGTCAGGACATCGAGTCGGATCGGCCCCAATTGAGCCGTCGCTCGATCTCGCCGGCCCCCGCAGCCGCCTCGCCGAGCCGGTGAGGCCGGACGCTGTGTTCGATGCGGGAAGCCGCATCGCGGGTGCTCGCGCCGTCGTGGCGCCCCGACGCGTAGGCCTGCCTGGCGGCCACGTCCTGGAAGGTGCCGCTGATCTCGTGGATGACGAGCCTGGCTACCTGGTCAGGGGCGACCCAGGGCGCCAGCCGTACCAAATGAGCGCCTCCGGGATATTCCTCCGTGCGAGCCAGACGGTGGTTCCCGACCTGGCCGATCTCGAAGTGGAATCGCCGGCGTCCGAAGGCGGGGGTCTCCACGACCAGCGTCGACGCGTCGCTCCACCGCCAGTGGTCCTTGCGCGAACCGAAGCCCGCGGAGAGTGCTCTGGCGTCGCAGGCCTTCCGCACCTCGTCCACTGTCAGGTCCGGCGCCGGGGGATGCCGCGTCTGCGCAGCTCTGGAGGGCTGACTCGATGGGAGATTGCCAAGGACTGAGATGTGCTCGGTGAGATCGGACACTTCATCCCTGAGCACCCACTGCCGGTAGACCCCACGTTCCACCCGCTCAAGCCCCAGCCGCAGCGCTACTGTCGTCCTGCCTCCCGTGTACTCGATGAGGAGCTTGTCATCACGCTGGCCGTGAACCTGGAAGGGTTCGCCCTGCCACTGGCAGACCGTGGTGACGAAGGTGATGGCCATGCATTCCCCGGCGGGCACGGCATGGACGTAAAGGCCGTGCTCGACCTGCTCGAAGCCCTCTGCGGGGACCTTGCTCCGCAGACGCATCCACACCTGGCCTTCGTACAGGTCGGGTGTGGCCTCGTAATCGGTTCCCGCCCAGCAGGCCCGGTAGGAATGCCACGTCACTCCGCCTCCTCAGTGAGCACCCACGATCGCCGATCGCCGTCGTAGCGAGCACGGACCCGCTCTCGACCGTCCGCGCCCAGTTCCACGATCTCGGCCCCGTATGGGAGACCGAGCCCGTCGATCTTGTACTCCCTGATCGTCTCGTCGACGTTCGGCGCCAGGCCCATGCCGACGAACGGCGGTTCCTCGATGACCCACCCGGCGACGGCCGCCATCCCCTCCTCATCAACCCCGCCGTACGGCGTTCGGTAGAGGGACGGGCCGATCGCCGGCCAGCGCAGGATGTTCACCGCTCCGCCACTGGTGAGTGCCTCCTCCTGGAGTAACGCCCGGGCGAGTACGACCGGCGTCGCGATGTGCTCCACATCCATGGCGTGATGGCAGTAGCCGGACACGCGAGGCTCGCGGCTGTCCAGCAGAGCCTGGATGTCGCGTGGCCGCAGCAGCTTCTGCACGATGGGGGTTCCCGCCGCCGGCTCGGCGGCGATGTCCTGCTCCAGCGTGGGTACGGCGAGCCTGGCGACCGTCCCTGACTCAAGGAGAAAGGAGAGATCGAGCCCAGGGTTGATCGCCAAGCCCCAGCGGAGGTCCGGCCAGCCCGCCGCCAGCTCGACCATGGACACGATCCGGTAGTGCCGCACGGCGTCGCGCGTGGCCGTGCGCATCGCCTCGGCCGAGGTGTACCCGATGAGCCACGTATGCTCCGCATCCGTCACGGTGGGCCAGGCGACCGGTTCCTCACCGGTGGCCGCCGCGTCGCTGATGGGGCAGGCCAGATCGGCATCGCGCAGCAGGCGCAGGCAGTGGGACAGGTCCCCTCGCTGATGCGCCCGCATGAGGTGTTCCTCGAACGGACTCGCGGCCTGCATGAGCGCCAGACTAGTAGTCCCAGATGTCGATCGAAGGAGGTCTGCGGTGACGCTGCAGGTGGCGCGGACGCGAGACGAGGCGCATCTGTACCTCGACCTGCATCCATGCGTGTGCGGGTCGGTGGAGACCGCATGGGACAGCGGCGTGGTCCACGTGGCGGGCGAGCTGGCCGCCTGCTACGACGGCATCTGCGCCGACTGCGGGATGGAGCGCGAGTTCATGTTCGCCCTGCCGCAGCGAGAGGTGATGCCGGAGGGGTGGCCTACGTTCGGCGGACCGGAGCCCTCCCAACTCCTCGACGCGGGTGAGTGGTTATGGGTGTCCGACCTGACGGCAGGGAACGTACCGGCAGACGATCGGAACGCAGCGCGCCAGGCCCTGGCGATGGCTCGCGCGACCGTCGACGAGGTGCTGAAGTTCATCCCCGACGGACATGAACACGTTCCTGATCATGCCTTCTGGTCCGAGCTCGGGCGGCAGGTCAGGGACGCCGAGCCGGCACGGTTCCGCCGTGAGCGGCTCGAGGTCGTCAGGGACACCTACCGGGATCTGGCCACCGATGCCTGACCCGCGCGCGTCCGAGCCGAAGGCGAGCCCGCTGACCAAAGCAGATGACCTCGCAAGGTCATTCTAGAAGCTGATCCACTCGACAAGGCCGAGCTCTACGCCCAGATCGGGCTGCGGCTGACCGGACAGGCCCCCGAAACAGCTCGTGGAGGCTCAGGTGATCCCTGGCCTCCACGTGTGTGAAACCTCTGTGTCCGAGGGTCGACACCAACCAAATCCCAATGGACGCTGAGCACCGAGTTCCTGGCTGGAACGGTGGGGATGTGAGATGCGTCCTGACCGCTGGATCAGGCTTACGACGACCGCGAGTGTGCTTCTCGTCGCGCTGATCGCCGCTGTCGTCTCCTTCCGTCACATGCACGAGCTCGCGCTGCTGCACGGTGAGGATCCGCTGGCCGCCGCTCTCATCCCGCTCGCCGTGGACGGCACGATCGTTGCCGCCTCGATATCGCTGCTCCTGGCCAGCCGGTACGGCTCGCGCGGGGGAGTGTTGCCGTGGGGGCTGCTCATCATCGCGAGCTTGGCGAGTCTGGGCGCCAACGTCGCTGTCGCGGAGCCATCTCTGATCGGCCGAGTCATCGCAGCATGGCCCTCCTTGGCGTTGATCGGTGCCTACGAGATGCTCATGAGTCAGATCCGTCGCTTCGCGAAGCCACGCAATTCCGGTGATGATCCCGGCTCTGAAGCGGCGGCGATACCACCGCGGCGTCGTGCGCCGGATCGTGCGCTTCAGCAGCATGCGTGGCGCTGGGCCCAAACCAACCTCCTACCGGATGGTGAGCTGTCCAGCGGTGAAGCGATCGCTGAAGCATTCGAGCGTTCTGCCCGTTGGGGGCGCCTGGTGAAGAAGTCGGGCCTGGCCGGTGAACTGGGCTGATGCGCCATTCGCAGGACGGGAGACTTGCCTGCCGTATAACGTCCGTGTTATGACTTGGGGAGAGGTGGAACTGGAGCCCGAGGTCGACAAGTGGTTCGACTCGCTCAGTCAGGACGATCAGGAGACGGCCGTCTTCTACGTCGACCTTCTGGCGGAGCGGGGCGTGCTGCTCGGCGAGCCGTACACGAGGCAGTTGCACGGCAAGCTTCGGGAACTTCGCTTCCATCTCTCTCGCGAGGCAGTGCGCATCACCTACTGGATCGCCTCGGGCAGGAGGATCATCCTGCTCACGGTGTTCAAGAAGCAGTGGATGCGCGAGGCCGGTGAGATCGAGCGGGCGATGCGGGCCATGGAGCGGTGCATCGTCGAGGCGCACAGGGCAGACGAGGAGTGAGGGCCATGGAGGAGCGCAAGGCGTGGGCCGACAAGCGTGCCGAGATCATGAGCCGTCCGGGTGCCGGTGCCGCTTATGAGGCCGCTCGTCTTCGGTTCGAGTTGGGAGAGGCGGTGCGGCAGCGCCGCGAGGAACTGGGGCTCACTCAGGCGGAGCTGGCTGAGCGTGCCGGCCTCAAGCAGCCGGCAGTCGCTCGTTTCGAGGCGGGAGGCACCATGCCCACTATTCCCATGCTGGAACGGCTCGCCGAAGCACTCGAAGTGCGGCTAAACGTCCAATTTCAGCCACTTCAGCAGGCAAGTTGACCCGGCCCACGCCGATGGTGAGTCTGATCGTCTTCGCACCCAGGACGGCAACCCGCCAGATATCCTCTTGCTTGATACGTGCACGTCAGAGAGTTGATGGCGAGATCCGGAACCAGTAGAACACGTCCCACACCTCGTCAGGGCTTCGTTTTCTTCCCTTTACCAGGCACGATGCGTGCCGGGATGCCGTGATCATGGCAAAGCGCCAGCAGGCCGGTCCCGTCGATGAGATTGAGGGGCTTGCCTGCTGCGAATTTGTAGCTGTCCGGACCGTATCCTGAGGTTGTGATCATGATACCGGTGCGTGCGCCCTCATGTTGGACGGTTCCGTAGAGGTCGCGGACGTGGGTGGGCTGAACGGTGTGGTTATAGAGCTTGGCCTGGATGATGAACTTCCCGCCTCGGATCGGGTGAGGATCGTAGGCGACGCAGTCGACGCCACCGTCACCGCTGGCGTGGAAGAGCTGGGTATCGAAGCCCATCTTGGTGAATAGGTTCTGGATGAACGCCTCGAACTCCTTGGGCTTGAGTTCAAGCAGGTTCGGCCTCTTGTCGATCTCGGAGAGCACGTCTATCGGGTCGACGGCGCGAGGGTCGGCCATGCTGTAGGGCATGACGGGCTCAACGGGGACGAGCTCGTCGGGATGGGGCGAGACGTCGGCGAAGAAGTGCCGCCGTACACACTCGACGGGGTTGAACTTCGGCTCACTTAGGACCAGCGGCGTAAACTGCTCGCGCGTCGCTCGGAGAGTGATCAGGTGCGGCTTTATCCGCTGTCCGGTGACAGGATCGACGGCGTGGACACGGCCGTTGAAGACTATCGTGGTGATCAACATGTTCGGGTCGGCGGCGAAGATCTCGCGCAGCGTGCGGAGCGCGATCTGTGCGATGACACGCTGGTAGAGCTGCCGGATTTCGCCAATTGGGCGAGTGGTCGCCTCGACGGCCTTCCGGCTCTTGACGTGCCGGAAGGTCTTGTCGGCCGGAATCACGTCGAGCGAGGGTAGGTACCACTCGATCGCCAGGAGTGAGGATTCAGGGACATATCCGGCGTGCCGCTCATTGGGGAACCCGCTGGGGTATGGAGCGTTCCGAAGCACCAGTTCCATGTAGTCGCTGACGGCGTACCGGTCGCCCGTCTGGAGTCCCGTGGCCATCTTGTCGATGTGGGCGTTGTGCTTGGACGCTTCCCGTCGGGCATGGTCGAGCTTGCGGTCGTGGGCTTGTCGCCTTTCGACAACTTCTCGTTGGCGTCCCACCTCGGCCTGGCGGTGTTCGGCTTGAGCTTGGGCGAACCCGCTTTCCGCTGCCGCAAGATCCGCCGTGTACCGCCGTTCCCTGAGCCCGAGGAGCTTCGCGAACCCGCCTGGTTGCCGAGGTGCGAAATCCTCCCAGCGAGGTGGTGGAATCGGAACGCCAAGGGGGCCGAGCTCCAGCGGAGCCATCGTGACGCCCTTGCGCAGCGTCCTCAGGTCTACGCGAGGGTCGCGCGATAGGGACGCACGAAGAATGCTCTCCAGCTCCTCGACACGGTGATGCACCTGTTGGGTCTTGTTCGTAGCTTCGGCGTCGCGAGCTGCGGCTTGGGCCTGTGCGGCTTCGCGCTCGCGGGCCTTGCGTTCCTGCTCCCGGCGGCGGGCCGCCTGCTCCTGCTCCCGCGCGGCTGCTCGCTGAGCCCGTTCCCATTCTCGGTACGATCCGGAGGGACTGGACCCACGCGCCATGAGACACCACCGCTCTCGGACGATCCACTATCGCGACCGTAACCCGCAGAGTGAATGGCGACAACCTGGCACTTCGCCTTCTTATAGTGGCGCAGCAAGCCGCCGGGTGCGCCGGGGGCACCGTTGGGCGCCGACCATTCCACTCAACGAGCTGTGGGCGATCATGTAGCTGGCCTGGATGGCTTCAGGGATGTTAAGGCGCCTTCCTGGCGCGTCCGCTGATAGGCAACGGTGTTGTTCCAGGATCAGAGGTCGCCCAACTGAAGAGGCCGCGAGCTGCCGGCGATTGATGTGCGGCTCGACCGTTCACAGGACACGTCGAGCGTTCATGATCGGCTGATCACCGGCAGTGGACGGGCGTCTCCGATGGCGAATGCGGAAGTCGTGGAGGTTGAACACCAGCGACAGGTAGGCCGTTGGCGAGAGCCTTCTCTGTCGCGTTCCCGATGGCGGGGTTGGTGGGTCAGACCGTCATAGTCCGCTTCGAGCTCGTGCAGGCCGACGGCGGCGAGCATGAAGTGGTTGGCGGCTTCGGCGGCGGCGATCGCATTGAGCGTGATCACGGAGGCTGCGGGAACATCGGTCACGTAGCGCGCCTGGGCACGCTCGTGTTCCGGCTTTGTCTCCATCGCCAGCTGGGTGCTGTCGATGAGGCCGTTGCACATCTGGCCCAGCCGCATCCATCGCACTGTGGACGCTCTGACGGCTGCCGCCAACGAACGCGCTCACGACCCGGCACCGGCTGAGCAAGTCCGCCTCAAACTCGCCGAATGTGATCGCAGGCTCAAGAGCTACAAAGACACCTTGGATGCCGGAGCCAACCCTGCTGTGGTCTCCGCGTGGATCCAGCAGACCCAGGCCGAGCGCACCGCCGCTCTGGCGACGCTCCGCCGTACCGACAAGAAACCGAAGATGACCCGAGACCAGATCGCCCGAACCATCGAGAAGCTGGAAGACATGGTGACAGCCTTCAGCGAAGGCAGCCCGACCCGGAAGGCGGACCTCTACAAGAGCCTCGGCCTGCGCGCAGAGTTCGACCCTGAAACCCGAAAGGTGCGAGCTTCCGTGGAAGTCGCACCTCATGGGGATTTGGTTGGTGTCCGAGGGGGGACACACTCGATACGTACATGCCGTTCACGGCTTCCGCCCGGCTCGTTCTTCCTGGTGGGGAGGGCTGAGCGGTGGATTCCGGTATTCGCGCGGTGCGCAACATCCAGCGTACGACCATCGCGGGCGTCACGCTATTGGCCGTGATCGCGGCGGTCGTCTCTTTCCGCCACATGCATGAACTCTGCCTGCGTCATGGAGAGGACCACTTGGCGGCGGTGCTGATCCCGCTCGCCGTCGATGGCACCATCGTCGTCGCCTCGATGTCCATCCTGCTGGCCAATCGGTACGGCTCCCGCGGCGGCATGCTGGCCTGGACCCTTCTCGTGGTCGGCAGCCTTGCCGGCCTCGGCGCCAACATCGCGGTCGCCGAGCCCAGCCTGATCGGCCGGATCATCGCCGCGTGGCCGAGCGCTGCTCTGATCGGCAGCTATGAGCTGTTGATGTCCCAGGTTCGTCGGCTCTCAGCGAGCTCGAACTCTAGGGAGGGTCAGGAGGAAAGATCATTGGCTGAATTGCCTGTGGTGTCTGAAGCAGGATCAGACGGCTCCGGGGATGTCGCCCGGCCTCCGAGAGACACTTGTCGTCGAGACACCGAAATCGCGGCCTTTCATCGTTTCGTCTGGCAATGGGCTCAGGAGAACAGATGCCCCGACGGGGGCTTGCCGTCGGGAAAGGTCATCGCTGAGCGGTTCTCACGAAGTCCTCGTTGGGGACGCTGGATCAAGCGCGCAGGTCTTGCGGGTGAGTTGGCTGAACCGCCGCCAGTGGTCTAGTGCCGCGTCAGGCCACGTTTGCCCTCTTGACAATCCTGCGTAGGCGAGGATTGTCGGTGTTGCGGTTTCGCCAGGCGATGTAGCGGCGGATCATGCTGCCCTGCTCGCGGTGGCCGGTGTGGT
>NZ_VCKY01000294.1 GCF_005889735.1 Nonomuraea turkmeniaca | reverse complement strand
GGCCCGGCGGGCAAGGTGCCCGAGTCGTTCCAGCTCCTCGGATACTCCCGTATCGGGCCGAACCCCGTCTCGGCCCGGCTCGGGGCGGGCGTGGCCGTCATGGTGGCGCAGGTCGAGCCGCCTGGGGGTGCGCTGGAGCGGGTGGTGGTGCCGTACCTGATGCTCGCGGTCGCGGCGGCGGTGTTGTGGCGGTGCGGGACCGTGCTGGCGGCGGTGGCATTGCTCGCGGGGTACGCGGTTCCGGCCTCCGTCCGTGACGTGGTCGCGCACGTCACGCCCGCGACCGGGGAACGCGAGCAGGTGATCCCCGACGGCGCGCTGGAGGCCGGCAGGTGGTTGCGCGACCACTCCTCGCCCGCTGACGTGGTGGCCACCGACCTGCACTGCCGTCGCCTCACGCGGCGCTCGTGCGACAGCAGGCACTACTGGGTGTCGGGGTTCACCGAGCGGCGGGTGCTGGTGGAGGGCTGGGGGTACGCCGAGACCACGCTGTCGCGCACCCCGCTGTTCGTGACGTCGTACCTGAAGGTGCCGTTCGCGGATCCGGGCCGGCTGGCCGCGAACGACGCGGTGTTCGCGGCGCCGACCGCGGAGAACGTCCGGCACCTTGCCCGGAAATACGGGGTCAAGTGGCTTTTCACCGGGGCGAATCCATATTTGGGGAATTTCGCCACCCTGCGGTTCCACAACGCGTCCTTCTCGGTTTATGAGCTCACCGGGAAGTAAAGTCACCCCCGCTCAGCGGAATGGTGAGAGGAAATCGCACGCACCTCACTGAACGCCCCGAGCAACATTTCCCTGGACGTACGGCCACAGGCAAAGGATCAGGGAATCTATGGAAACGCGTGCCGCCACGGAGCCGGCCCCCCACGTCCTCGACACCGCCGCCCGGCTCGCCGGCGTCGACATCGTCATCCCCGTGCTCAACGAGGAGCGTGCCCTGCCCGGCTGCGTGCGTACGCTGGCCGCCTTCCTCGACGGCGGCTTCCCGCTGCCGTGGCGCATCACGATCGTGGACAACGGCAGCACCGACGCCACCTGGCCGGTCGCCACCGCGCTGGCCGGGGAGTTCGACCGTGTGCACGCCCGCAGGATCGACGTGCGCGGCCGGGGCGCCGCGTTGCGCGCGGCCTGGCGGGACAGCCCGGCCGACATCGTCGCGTACATGGACGTCGACCTGTCGACCGACCTAGACGCACTGTTCCCGCTGGTCGCGGCCGTGGCCAGCGGACATTCCGAGATCGCCATCGGCACCCGGCTCGCGCACAGCGCGCGTACCCGCCGGTCGCTGCGCCGTGAGGTGGTGTCACGCGGCTACAACGCCCTGCTCCGGTACGGTTTCGGCGCCGGGTTCAGCGACGCCCAGTGCGGTTTCAAGGCGGCCAGGACCGACGTGGTGCGGCCGCTCATGGACAAGGTCGAGGACAACGGCTGGTTCTTCGACACCGAGTTGCTCCTGCTGGCCGAGCACAACGGGCTGCGGGTGCACGAAGTGCCGGTCGACTGGATCGAGGACATGGACTCGCGCGTCCGCGTGGTCAGGACCGCGATGGACGACTTGAAGGGCCTGGCCAGGCTCGCCTGGTCGATGTCCACGGGCCGGGCCGGGGTCGGGGTGACCAGGTCCGAGCCGACGCCGAGGCATCCGGACGCGGTCGTGGCCCGGCCGCGGGCGGTGACCTGGGCGAAATTCCTGTCATTCGCCACGATAGGCGTTTTCTCCGTCATCCTGTACACACTCATTTATCTCCCGCTACGCGAATTCTGGCCGCCGGCGACCGCGAATTTGGGCGCGCTCATCCTCGCGGGAATCATCAACACCGAGGCGAATCGCCGATGGACGTTCGGCCGGGTGAGACGCAGCACCATGCATTTCCGCGCGGCGGTGCTGTCCGCCACCAACTACGCGCTCACCACTGCCGCCGTGCTAGCGGTGCCGCCGGAGGCCGGGCGGCCGGCCGAGGTCGGCGCGGTCGTCGGCACGTACTTCCTGCTCACCGCGATCCGCTTCACCGCGCTGGACCGCTGGGTCTTCTCGCGTACAAGGGACTGATCATGGAAGGGACAGAGATCCGCCGCCTGATCGCGCTGGAGGACGACCACTGGTGGTACCGCGAGCGGCGGGCCATCCTCCGCAGGGAGTTGCGAGGGCTCGGCCGCCCGGGGCGGGCGCTGGACATCGGGGCCGCCGGCGGCGGGAACACCAGGGTGCTGGTCGAGGCGGGCTGGGACGCGACCGCGACGGACAGCAGTGAGACGGCCGTCGAGCTGGCCAGGCAGCGCGGCATCAAGGCCGTGTGGGCGGACGCGCGGGCGCTGCCGTTCGAGCCGGACAGTGTGGAGCTGGTGACCGCGTTCGACGTGCTCGAGCACATACGCGAGGACCACCTGGTCACCGCGGAGATCGCCAGGGTGCTGGTGCCGGGCGGGCACGTGCTGATCGCGGTGCCGTGCGACATGGCGCTGTGGTCGCCCCACGACGACGCCGTGGGCCACGTCCGCCGGTACCACCGTGACTCCCTCACGGACGTCGTCGAAAAGGCCGGGCTCCAGGTCGAGCGGATCTGGAGCTGGAACGTGCTGCTGCGGCCCCTCGTGGTCCGGCACCGCCGCAGCTCCCAAGGCAGCGACCTGCGTCAGATGCCGGCCGTGGTCAACGCCGGTCTGGCGGCTATCGTCGCGGCCGAGCGGTATCTGCCGGTCAAGTCACGCAAGGGTGTGACCTTGTTCTTGCATGCCAGGCTCAGGGGGTGAGAGCGGCGGGACGGCATTGGGCCTAGGCTGTCATTTGTGGTGATTCACGCCTTACTCGCAGCCTCGCTGGTCCTGACCTCCGCGCCCGCCGCACAGGCGCAGATCGATTGCACCCGGGTGAAGTGCCTGGCGCTGACGTTCGACGACGGTCCGGGAGAGACCACGCCCGCCCTGCTCAAGACGTTGAAACAGGCGGGGGCGAAGGCGACCTTCTTCCTGGTGGGCAAACAGGTGGAACGCCGCCCGAAGATCGCCAAGCAGGTGCTGGCGCAGGGGCACGCGATCGGCAACCACACCTACTCGCACGCCTCGCTGCCCACGCTGCTCGACGACGAGATCTTCACGGAGCTCGAAAGCACCCAGGAGATCATCGAGGACGCGACCGGGCGGCGGCCGGTGATGTTCCGCCCGCCGTACGGGCACACGGACGATCGGGTGCTGGCAATGGCCTACCAGACGGAGCTGGCGCAGATCATGTGGACGGGCACGACGCTCGACTGGCAGCTGCGTGACGCCAAGAAGATCAAGGCGGCGGTGCTCAGGCTGGCCCAGCGGAACGGCGTGATCCTCATGCACGACACGGTCCCGGCGACCGTGAAGGCCATGCCCGGCATCGTCAAGGAGCTCAAGAAACGCGGCTATCACCTCGTCACGGTGTCGACGCTGCTGCGTGGCAAGGGACCGAAGTCCGGGGAGAGCTACTTCTAGCGGATCTTCCTGCAGCTCGGAATCGGAGACATGGGGAGCGACACAACCGTCGAACAGCCCAAGCCCTGGGCCGGCCTCGCGATCTTCCTGGTCATGCAGGCCGTCCTCGGGTGCTGGTGGGCGGCCTTCTACCCCGGCCTGTTCAGTCGCGACTCGGTCCTCTACCTCAGCCACACCGTCGTCGGCCCCTGGGTGAGCGATCACTCCGTGATCTACGACGCGCTGTTGTGGCTGAGTTTCCGGACGACCGGCGACCTGGGCGCGGTCACATTCGCGCAGACCACGGCCATGGCGGGGGCGCTGACGTTCCTGGCCCAGTCGTTGAAGGAGCTCGGCGCCCCCCGCCGGTTCACCACGGCGGTGGCGATGCTCATGCCGCTGGCGCCGCCCGTGGGGGCGTTCGCGGTCACGTTGTGGAAGGACGTGCCGTTCACGATCTGCGCGGTGGCGATCGCGGGCATGTGCGCGCGCTTCGCGGCCAGGCGCACGGTCACCTGGCCTGGGCTGGCGGGCCTCGGCGCGCTGATGCTGGCGCTGGGGTTGTTCCGCGCGAACGGCTTCCTCGTCGTGGGCGTGGCCGTCGTCGTGCTGGTGCTGATCGTCAGGACCATGCGGGTACGCCTGCTGCTCGCCGGCACGGTCGCCGCGGCCCTTCCGATCGTGCTCACGAACCTGGTGTTGCCGCACGTCGGCATCGCCGCCCCGGCGAAGACGTACGTCTACCACACGGCCTTCGGGGACATCGCGGTCGCGTACCGGGACCGGCCGGAGCTGTTCAGCGAGCAGGACAAGACGCTCATGGCGTCGGTGGCGCCGCTGGACCGGTGGTGGTGGGGCGGGACCTGTCACACGATCAACCCGCTGATCTGGCGGGGCGACTTCAGCTGGCAACAGGCCGACGCGCACACCACCGAGCTGCTCGGCCTGTGGAAACGGCTGCTGGTCAGTGAGCCGCGGCTGATCGTCGACGCGCGCCTGTGCCGGGGGGCGATCGCCTGGAAGCCGGTGCAGGATCCGTTGTCTACGGGTGGAGCGACGTACCGTTTCTCGCGGCGGCCCACCGCCGACACCTACGTCGGGCCGAACAAGGTGCCCGACTTTCCCGGGCGCGAGGTCTACACGCTGCGGCCGTTGTCGTCCGAGCTGAACCAGGTGGCCGATCAATGGCTCACGGCTTCGCTGGCGCCCGGATACGACTGGATGTTGTGGCGGGGGGCGTCGTGGGCGTACCTGTCGTACCTGGCCGTGGCGCTGGGGGCGGTCGTGCTGCGCAACCGGTACGTGGTGGGCGTGGCGGCCGTGGTGGCCGGGCAGCAGCTGGCGGTGCTGGCCAACATCTCGGCGCAGGACTTCCGGTACATGGCGTCGCCGATCTTCATCGGGGTGCTGCTGGTGCCGTTGCTCTTCAGGAGCGCGGGGCTGCTCGCGGCCCGGCTCGTACGGCGGGCGCGCCCCGCTCCGGAGCCCGCGGCCGAGCCGGCCAAGGGCGAGCACCTGTGACGCGCGGGCACCCGCCGGCTTGACCAGGCCGGAGATCCCTACCAATCGCCCTTGTACAGCTGGCCGCGGACCGCGCCGCCGGGGAACTCGGCGTTGTGCAGGTTGGCGTACCAGTTCTTGGGGTTGTTCTTGATGCGGGAGGCGACCTGGGCCGAAGCGGTGGCCGTGCCGGCCAGGCCGTTGACGCCGGCGGGCAGGCCCTTCTCGGCGGTGAAGAACGGCACCGCCACGGGGCCGTTCTTGCCCTTCGGCGCGCGGTGGATGTGGGCGGCGGTCGGCGGGGCGACCCGGTTCCAGGCCGCGGCGAAGTGCACCTTGGTGCCCTTCACCCAGACCAGCCACGCGGCGCGCCCGTCCGGGTCGCCGACCTTCATGCCGGGCGCCGGCACCTCCTGCCGGCCGTCGGCCACCGCGGTGAGCGTGGTGCGGTTCCCGACGGCCAGCACGGACTCGAGCACGACCGGCCGGATCCGGTACAGCTGCGCGCGTACGGCGCCACCGGGGAACTCGGCGTTGTGCAGGTTGGCGTACCAGCCCCTGGGGTTGTGCATGATCCTGTTGAGCAGCCCGAAGTCCTTGACCAGGACGGTGCCCTTGACGGCGCTCAGCGAGGCGGGCAGCGCCTGGCCGAAGAACGGGATACGGACGTCACCGTTCTGGCCGGCGTTGCCTCGATGGATGTGGAAGCCGGACGGCGCGGCGACCTTGTGCCAGCGGATGGCGTAGTCGACCCGGTTGCCGTGGATGCGGAACACGGCGATCGCACTGCCGTTGCCGTCACCGACCTTCATGCCCGGTACGGGTACTTCGTTCTCGCCCTGAAGTTTCGCCGCGAAGTACATCGGGGTGTTCGATTCGGCCTGGGCGGTGGCCGGGCTGAAGGAGGCGGCGATCAGCGCGGTGGCGAGCGCGAGGCCGGGGACGGTGAGGATGCGCTTCGTCATGATCGACCCTTTCAGAGGCCTCAAGACGTGAGGCCCCCATAGCGGAGGTAACGCAGGGTGGTACGCCCCGCGTCACCCGCGAGGTTCAATCCGCGTGTGTGGACAAATACGCATTGGGTCGCCGATTGGGTTTTGCGTACAGTGTGCGCATTCGAGTACGTCGTCTGCTGCGCACAGCGCTCATCATGTCCAGCACCCTGTCGATCCTCATCACCGTCTTCGACGAGCAGGAGCGGCGTAAGGCCATGGCCGCCTGGAGCGCGGTCGCCACGGTCGGCCTGGTGGGCGGGCCCGTCCTGGGTGGCGTGCTGATCGCTGGTTCTGGTGGGGCGCCGTCTTCCTCATCAACGTCCCCATCGCCGTCCTGGCCATCGTCGCGGCGATCGTGCTGATGCCGGAGTCCAAGGGGCCGTGGAGCAGACCGTCGCCTCCCTCGTCTTCAACACCCTCGGCGCCACCCTGGGCAGCAGGATCGGCAACCGGGCGTTGATCGTCACCGGGCTGACCGTGATGGCCGGCGGCTCCGCGCTGCCGACCGCCCCGTCCTCGGTACGTTCGTCGCGCTGTTCGTGCTCGGCGCCGGCGGCGGCCTGCCGTGCCCGCCTCCGCGCCCGACCAGGCCAAGCGCTCGATCGCGGACGCGCTGGCGCTGGGGATGGCCCAGCCCGCCCGGGACGCCTTCACCAGCGCCATGGGCTGAACCGTTCCGTCTGCGGTCCCGTACCTCTCGAAGATCGGACATTCCCGCCCGGAAGGAGGAGCGGATGCGGAATCTGTTCGGGGGAAGGCGATTCAGACCGTGGCGAGGAGCCATTTTCCTAGGTGGAATCATCGCGCTCGCTCTGGCGGGGTCGCCGGTGGCGGCGCATGCGGGCACAGCGGCGCAGACGATCGTCTGCCCTGGTGTCGCCGGCCAACTGCCTGAGATCCCGGCCGCCGCCCAAGCCGAGGTCGACCGTAACCTCGCCCTACTCGACAAACAACTCCAAGAGGCGAACGACCGACTGGCCCGCTCAGTCGGGCAAGGAGGCCCCAACTTCGTCCAGAACGCCATCCTCGGCCCCCTCGCCTCCAAACGAGGCGCCGCCATCGACCGCATCGCCCTCGCCATCGGCCGCGTCGCCCAGCGCCCCACAGGCCTGGACAACCTGGCCACCTGCACACTCGGCGACTCGGCCGCACCCGCACCCACCGACGACGCGACCGCCGCCCCCAACCCCAGCTCGCCCCCAGATCAGGGGACGGGGACGGGACAGAGCATCGTCTGCCCCAGCGTGGCCGACAAGCTGCCTGAGATCCCGGCCGCCGCCCAAGCCGAAGTCGACCGCAACCTCGCCCAACTCGACAAACAAATCGACGAAGCCAACAACCGACTCGCCACCTCAGCCGGACAAGGAGGCCCCAACTTCGTCCAGAACGCCATCCTCGGCCCCCTCGCCTCCAAACGAGGCGCCGCCATCGACCGCATCGCCATCGCCATCGGCCGCGTCGCCCAACGCCCCACAGGCCTGGACGACCTGGCCACCTGCACACTCCGCAACGCGGGGAGCGCGACGCTGACGGCCGCCGACTTCGTCGATATCCAGGAGGTGCCGGCCGCTGAGCAGCCGGAGGCGGGCGAGAGCGCCTCAACAGGCACCTTCGTCTCCCGATGCGGCACGAGCAGTGAGGACCACACGAACAAGGACAACGCGATCACGGCCCCGGGCGTGACCAACGGAGCCCAGGCCCAGTACGACTACGTCGGCAACCTGTCCACCGACGCGATCTCCACCAACGAGAGCCTCTCCGACGCGGACACCACCTGCCGCAACCAGGCCGACCAGTCCGCCTACTTCTGGCCGGCCCTGCTCGTACGCGGGGCCGATGGCGCCGAGCCGGACGGCACGGCCGTACAACCGTCGTCGGTGCGGTTGGAGTACCGCGGCAACCCGGCATCCGAGGTCACCGCGCCGCCGCAGTTCCTCAGGATGCTCGCCGGCGATGCCAGAGCCGCGACCAACGGCGGCGACGAGGCCCGCCCGACCTTCACCTGTACGGGCTTCACCGACCGCCTGACGGACAAGTACCCGATCTGCCCCTCCGGTAGTGACCTGGTCCGCGTCTTCGACATGCCGAGTTGCTGGGACGGCGAGAACATCGACAGCGCCGACCACCGCACACACCTCACCTTCCCCGATGAGGACGGCGCCTGCCCGAGCGGCACCCAGGCGGTACCGCAATTGCGCCTGACGCTGACGTACGACGACGTCCCCGACGCCGAGCCCGAGGGCACGAATGTCCCGTTCGCGGTGGACGGATTCGCCAGCGAAGGGAACAGCCCGACCACCGACCACGCCGGCGCCATCGTCGTGATGTCGGAGCAGCTCATGAACAAGGTCGTCCAGTGCGTCAACGGCGGCAAGAAGTGCTGACCGCGTAGACGACCTGCCGGCGGCCGGGCCTCGCCCTCGTGCGGCGAGCCCGGCCGTCGGACCCGTTCTGCGGGGACATTGTCAGGGGCTCATGCGTGGAAACGCTCGTTGCCGTTCGGAACTCGCGGAGGCAATCTGCGCAGCCGCCAAAGAGGTCGATACCACTAGGGTATCGGTCGAGACCAAGCCGGTGTTGGCCAGTCATCGACCCGGTTTGATGACATCGAGCCATGAATCCTGACGATGATCGGGCGACCGAGGCGCTGTCATCGCATTACCGGCGGCCGGGCTGGTTCGCCATCCACATGATCAATCCGCTCATGCGATGGCTCGGTGCGGCCAGCACGCTGCACGTTGCGAGGCGCACCTCTGGCGCCCTCCAACGGATACCCGCGAACGTCCTGGAACTCGCCGACGGCTATTACCTGGTCTCGGTCCGGGGCCAGACGGACTGGGAGCGCAACCTCCGCGCCGCCGGCCGCTGCACCATCAGCCGGCGCGGCCGCCGAGACGAATACCAGGCGGTGGAACTGTCCGGCGATCGGCGCGAGCAGGTCATCGCCGCCTACCGGGCCCACTGGAGCTCCGGGCAAGTGCAGCGCCTCCTCGACGAACTTCCCGACCTCGACGATCACCCCGTATTCCGTCTCGATCCCGCCGACCGGTCAACCCACAGCTGATCGAGCGGGCCGCACGAGCCTGACAGCCGGCGCAGGCCCCCAGATCAGTGGCGACCGACATCGTCTTTTCCTCGCTGGGTGATGCCATGCTCCAGAACATCAGGCACGCCGTGGTGATGGGCGGTTCGGTCCTCGTCCTGGTCGCGCTGGTCATCGTCTAGCTTCCCGCGCGACCTCCGGAGGACGGCCCGCATGGCGCGAAGGTCGGCAGCGGTCCTCGATGGGCCCGTGCCGTGGTGAAGTCACTCCCACTCGATGGTGCCCGGGGGCTTGCTCGTCACGTCCACGACGACCCGGTTGATCTCCCGGACCTCGTTCGTGATCCGGGTCGAGATCCGCGACAACACGTCGTACGGCACCCGCGCCCAGTCCGCCGTCATCGCGTCCTCCGAGGTGACCGGCCGCAGCACCACCGGATGGCCGTACGTGCGCCCGTCACCCTGCACGCCCACCGAGCGCACCTCGGCCAGCAGCACCACCGGGCACTGCCAGATCTGGCGGTCGAGGCCGGCCCGCGACAGCTCTTCGCGGGCGATCGCGTCGGCCTCCTGGAGCAGGGCCAGGCGCTCGCGGGTCACCTCGCCGACGATGCGGATGCCGAGGCCGGGGCCGGGGAACGGCTGGCGCCAGACCATGGCGGAGGGCAGGCCGAGCTCCTCGCCCGCGCGGCGCACCTCGTCCTTGAACAGCGCCCGCAGCGGCTCCACCAGCCTGAACTGCAGGTCCTCCGGCAGGCCGCCGACGTTGTGGTGGGACTTGATGTTGGCGGTGCCGGTGCCGCCGCCAGACTCGACCACGTCGGGGTAGAGCGTGCCCTGGACCAGGAACTCCACGGGGCCGTCGGCCATGATGGCGCGCTGCTCGTCCTCGAAGACACGGATGAACTCGCGGCCGATGATCTTCCGCTTCTCCTCCGGGTCGGTGACGCCTTCCAGCGCCTTGAGGAAGCGGTCGGAGGCGTCCACCACGCGCAGCTTGACGCCGGTGGCGGCGACGAAGTCGCGTTCGACCTGCTCGGCCTCGCCCTTGCGGAGCAGGCCGTGGTCGACGAAGACACAGGTCAGGCGGTCGCCGATGGCGCGCTGGACGATCGCGCCGGCCACGGCCGAGTCCACGCCGCCCGACAGTGCGCAGATGGCGCGGCCGTCGCCGACCTGGCGGCGTACGGCCTCGACGGACTCCTCGACGATGTTGAGCATCGTCCAGGTCGGGCGGCACCCGGCCGCGTCGAGGAAGTGCTTGAGCACCACCTGGCCGTGCTCGGAGTGCAGGACCTCGGGGTGGAACTGCACGCCGTAGAGGCCGCGCTCGGCGTGCTCGAAGGCGGCGACCGGGGTCTCGCGCGTCGAGGCGGTCACCCGGAAACCCTCGGGCGCGGCCGCGACGCTGTCGCCGTGCGACATCCAGACCTTCTGGCTGGCCGGCAGACCGGCGAAGATGATGCCCTCGTCGAGCACCTCGAGCGCGGTGCCGCCGTATTCGGCGACACCGGTGCGGGCCACCGTGCCGCCGAGCGCCTGCGCCATGGCCTGGAAGCCGTAGCAGATGCCGAACGTGGGCACGCCCGTCTCGAACAGCCCGTGCGGCACGGGCGGTGCGCCCTCGGCGTAAACCGAGGAGGGACCGCCGGACAGGATGATCGCCTTGGGCTTCTTGGCGATCATCTCCTCGACGGGCATCGTCGACGGAACGATCTCGGAGTAGACGTGGCACTCGCGCACCCGCCTGGCGATGAGCTGCGCGTACTGCGCGCCGAAGTCGACCACCAGCACTGTGTCGAATTCAGACACCGTGAGAACCCCCCAAAGGCGAAATGCGGTACCCACAGTCTATCGGCCCCGAATATTGCGCCTGGCCTGGCGCGGAGACTCGTGCTAACACAGAACGATGGATCTTGTCTGGCCGGCTGCCGCGTGGGCCCTGTGGGTGGCCGCGCTGGCCGCCGCCTTCAAGGTGTCCAGCCGCGAGCGGGCGCCGCAGGCGCTCCCTGCGCGGGACGCCCCGCAACCCGTGGTGGAGCTCCTGCGCGGCATGCGGGCGCAGGAGATCTTCCATTCGGCGCTGTTCGAGCTGGCCGGGCGCGGGTGGGCGACGGTCGAGGGCGACCGTCTCGCGCTCCGGAGCGCAGGAGTTCGCGACGAGAGAGCGAGGGACGAGCCAACGAGGAGCGAAGCGGGCGCGACCATAAGCACGCCATCTCGCGGGGAGCCGCTGCTGCCGTACGAGCGGTGGGTGCTGGAACGGGTGGCCGCCCGGATGGCGGGGGCGCCGTACGCGCCGGTCATCGCGCTCATGCCGGACGGCGCCGATCTGGAGAGCGAGTTCATGCCGCTGGTCCGGCAGTGCGCGATCGATCTCGGCCTGGCGCGGCGGCGCTGGCCCACCATGATCGTGCCGGTGCTCCTGGCCATCGCGCTCGCCGTCCCCTGGTACGCCACCGTCTCCAGGGCCGGGGTGTCGTGGCTCGGGGGGATCGCGACGATGGTGTCGTTCGTGGCGGGGATGAGCCTGCTCATGGG
>NZ_VCKY01000293.1 GCF_005889735.1 Nonomuraea turkmeniaca | reverse complement strand
GTCGGCGGCACCCCCGCAAGCGCCGAACGCGCCGCCCGTCTGGGCCTGCCCATGGTCCTGGGTCTCATCGGCGGCGACCTCCGCAGCGCCCGCCCACTGATCGAGCACTACCGCGCCGTCGACCAAGCCGCCGGCCACGCCCCCGAAGCCTTGCGCCTCGGCGTCACCAGCCACTTCTACGTCGGCAAGACCTCCCAGGGCGTCCGCCGCCGAGCTCTACCCCTACTACCGCGAGTACCTGCGCCCCAAAACCCCCGGCGGACGCGGCTGGCTGGTCAGCCCCGACCAGTACCAGGCCGTCTCCGGCCCCTTCGGCGCGCTGATGACCGGCAGCCCCCAGGAAGTCATCGACAAGATCCTCACAGAACGCGCACTGTTCGGCATCGACCTCTTCATGGGACAGATCGACTTCGGCGGCATGCCACCGCACATGGTGGGCGACTCCATCGACCTGCTGGCCACCGAAGTCGCCCCCGCCATCCGCAAGGAGCTCGCCCTGCCGGCAGGACCGGCAGCATGACCAGCGCCACCGGAATGCCCATCCTGTCCCCGCCGCTCCGCCCACGGTCACCCCCGCGGCCGCCTGATGCCTTCCACCAGCGATCCCCACTTTCGAGGAGCACACCGCCATGACCACCATCACCGACCCGTCCTACGTCGACCCGGCTCGGCTCCATCCCCGCGCTGTGCGGCTCCTCGAGGCGTTCAAGGACGCCCTGGCCCGCCTGCGCGATGAGGAGGGACTGACCTTCGACGACCTCAACGCGGTCGCCGGCCTCCTGCAGAACGTCCAGGCGGCCACCGACCTCCCCCTGGCGACGGTCGCCATGCCGCTGTACAGCGAACTCTTCCAAGGCGGCCAGGACGGCTACACGCCCGGCGACGACGTCAACAGCCCCACCTTCATCCCCGGCTCCCCGCGCATCGACAACCCCGGCACCCTGCCGATGCGACCGGACGAACCCGGCACCCCGCTGATCGCCTCCGGCCGGATCCTGGACGGCCACGGCAAGCCGCTCGCCGGCGCCAAGCTGGACATCTACCACGCGGCCAACAACGGCAACTACTCCGGCCTGTACGACGACGGAGTGCACACACCTACAACCTGCGCGGCCATCTGCTCACCGACGCCGACGGCCGCTACAGCTTCACCACCATCACTCCTGCCGCCTACGCCGACTCCAACGTCACGGCGGTCGACGGGTCGCCGAAGCCGCCGCGGCCGTCGGACGCAGCCTCTACCGCCCGGCCCACATCCACTACGAGCTCCACCACCCCGACCTGCTCGCCCCCTGGCGAGGCGAGATCTACTTCCGCGGAGACCCGGTGATCCCCGTCGACTTCGTCGGCCCGAAGCTGGCCCATCCCGCCCTGCAGGCCGACAGCGTCCTGCACGAGGACCCCCAGGACATCGCCGAACACGGCTTCCAAAGCGCCTACAGGACCGCCGAGTTCGACTTCATCCTCAAGACCCGCACCAGCCCCGACACCGCCGACCCGAAGGAAGCGGCATGACCCCCGAGGACGCCACGGCCTGGTCGCTGGCCCGGCTGAACCAGGCCTTCTTCCACCACTACGACCGCCGCACCTACGACGCGCTGCTCGTCGGCCAGCACCCGGTAGACGCTGGCCACGGAAGGATGCTGGCCCTTGTGCTTGCCGGCGGGGATGACCGGTTTGCGGGCGATGTCTCTCCCACGTACTCCCGTTCGGCCTCGGCCATTCCGGCGAAGACGGCGAACAGGGCGGCGCCGTGCCCAGACGGGTTGTAGCTGCCTGGAGCGGCCCCGTGAGCAGTTCGAGCTCGATGTCGTCATGACGCGGCTCTTCGGCGATCGCCAGAAGGTCGGCGGCACCCCGGCCCAGGCGTTTCGTCTCGTGCACCGTAAAGATCACCCGCTGATGCGGCACCGCCGTCTTGATCGTGCGGACATACTCCATCGCCATGGCGAACTCCGGCCGCGCCCTGATCCGAGTGCTGATCTTCTCCGAAAGACCGGATCGCAGTCCGCCTCGTGCAGGGCATCGAGCTGACTCTGCACCTCCTGCTGGGCGGGCGGTGCTACACCGGGCACAGCCGACCTGCCGGCGGCGTCATGCTGAGCGCGACCTGGTGATCTCCATCGGCCGACCTCAACCTCGACCTGGGCCCTCTTGGCACCCTCCTCCCGCACGAGCCCGGCTCATGGCGCTCCGCCGGGCACCCGCCCGGCGGAGAGACCACCTCGGACGGCTCAGCTGAAGTTGACGTCGCTACAGAAGTAATACGTCTGGTCCATGTGCGAGGCCTTCCAGATCGTGTAGATCACGTGGCGGCCGGTGCGCGGACCCTTGCTGAGCCCGTTGATCATGTACGTTTCGCTGGGCGCGTACCTGCCGGTCTCCCGGACCAGCTCCAGGTGGTTCCACCCGAGAGGCGTGGTGAGCGCGTTGTACCCCTGATGGGTGATGTACACCCTGATGTAGTCCGCGCCGTGCCTGGCCTGGTCGGTGAGCCGGATGTCGAACGTGCTGGGCAGGTTGGCCATCGTCCAGGCGCCCGGCGTGTCCATGGAGCGGTACCGGCCGCCCTGCGTCTGCCCGGCGCTGCACAGTTGCCCGTTGGGGACGGCGGCCTGATGGTTGCCGCCGACGTTGTCCCGGTAGAGCCCGTTCCAGTTCCACATGGCGTTGGTGTTGTCCTGCCACGCCTGCCAGCACATCGGGTCCCGCTGCTGCATGGTGGGGTTCTGGAAGTCGTTGCCCCAGCGCAGCCAGCAACCGTAGTTGCGGGAGGCCGGGTCGGTGACCGACCCGTGCGCGGAGGCGGTGCCGGCCAGCGGCACAACGAAGATCATCGCCATGGAGATCAGCAGAGCCAGGGCGCGTAGCGCCCAGCGGTTGGGTGCGACTTGGGGCATAGTGCGGTCTCCGTGTTCCGGTCGGGGTTCCGGTGAAGAGGAGCGCTCCCAGTGCGGGACGGTATCTGACACCGTCGAATCGGCCAAGTGGCGGCGATTTGTCAATGCCACAGCTCATCATGATTGCCTGGTCAATGCGCCGGATGAACAGCGGAAAGGGTTTTCCAGGAACGCGTTGCCATGGGTGAAAGTTTCAACGGGTCAAGAAGCAGCCTGCTCGGTCTGGCGACCGACTTGTAGGGTCGGCAGCACGGCCCAGCGGAAGATCCCGATATTTGAATAGCGGTAAGGTGCTGTGCGAGCGTGCCGTTCACACCCGCACTGCGGGCGATTCAAGGAGTGCGGGGCTTGCGCATCCGTGGCGGTCATCGCTGGGGCGACCACACCATTCCACCCGAAATGCCGCATCCCATGAAGTCAGGATGGAGATCCGCCCACACTGACGCCAGAGTGTGACCTTTCCATGACTTCAGGTGACGAAAATCGGGGAAGTAGCATGTGAGCGAGGGCGAGACTCCCGATACTGAGTGGGTGACCGCAATGGCAACGATCGAGCCGGCCAGCTCGGGGCGCACGGTTCTTCCCGGCAACCCGCCGTACACGGTCGACGACCTGCTCAAGTTCCCAGACGACGGGAACCGCTACGAGCTCTTCAACGGGAGCCTACTGGTGAGCCCTGCCCCCACTCCCCCGCACCAGCGCATCATCTACCGGCTGCAGCGCATACTCGATGATGCGATGCCGTCTGAATTGGAGCCGTTGTCAACGATCAACCTGCGGGTGACCGACAAGAATTTCTACATCCCTGACCTCGTCGTCGTTCCCGAGGATTCGGTGGAGAGCGTGGGGCTCATGTTCTCGCCTCGCGACATTCTGCTCGCCGTGGAGGTGGGCAGCCCGAGCACGACGTGGCAGGACAAGAGCCTTAAAACCATTGCATATGCGAGTGCGGGCATCCCTCACTACTGGCGGATTGAGACCGACGAAGGACCGGCGCTATACGTTTACCAGCTCAGCGGCGACAACTACGAATCGCCGACCGCCTACAAGGCCGGCACTCTCGCCGAATTGACGGCACCCTTTCCGGTCAGTTTCGACCCTGCCGACCTTCTTCTACGCCGATGACCTGGACCCCGGCCCTGCCGGCCCCCTCCTGCCGGGAGCGCCGAGGTCCAGGAGCCTCACCCCTGATCTGGCGGGGTCTTGGCGGCCAGTGACGTGTAGATGGTGACCTCGTCCGGCTGGATGAGGCCGTCCTGGATGGCGCAGATCAGGAGTTTCTCCTTGGTGGGGGCGGGACGGCCGGCCGCGGCGTATTTGACGCGGGCCCGGTCGATGTACTGGCGCACCGTCCGCTCCTTGATCCCCATCCGGGCCGCCACCGACGCCTTCGACATCGACTGGAACCAGAACAGCAGCGCCGCCCGCTCCTTGTCCGACAGTTGCGGCCGGTGCGGCCGCTCGTCGGTGGCGATCGCCTGCGCCATCGGCGGGGTGACGCTCGGCCGGTCGGCGGCCACCTCCAGGATGGTCTCGACGCAGGACTCGCGGGTGGCCCTGCCCTTGCCGATGAAGGCCGAGGCCCCCGAGTCCAGCACGGCGCGTACCGTCTCCGGCTCCTCGTGCTCGGAGAAGACGATGACCCGCTGCCCGCCCTGGCACAGCTCGGCCACGCGGTCGATGACCATGGTGCCGTTGAGGTTGAGGTCGAGCAGCAGCACGTCGGCGTCGGTGCCGAGGACCGACTCGATCGTGGGGCCCTGGGCGACCAGCTCGACCGGGCTCGGGGCGAGGCCCGACGGGCCGAACCAGGACCGCACCCCGTCGACCACGACCTGGTGGTCCTCCACCAGGGCGACCGTCACGGGCCTTGCCAGATGCTGTTGACCCATACCTCCCCTCCCTGCCGCTGATAGGTGACGACGACGCCGCTCGGTTCGTGTACGGGGGTGGCGATGATGGGCAGGTCGTCGTTGTCGGCCACGACGGCCACGCTCACCATGGTGGACATCGCGGACACGGTGACGCGCGCCCGGGATCTGGCGCCGTCGAGCGCCCGGATGGGTGCTCTGAGGAGATCCTCCCGCACCCCGTCGGGGAGGCCGGGCAGGTAGTCGCCGAACGGCGGCGCCGTCACCATCACTTTGCGCCGCTCGGCCGCCTCGATGCGCGCGCGCAGCGCGGACACCAGCTCGTCGGGTACGTCCTCCCGTTCGGTGATGAGCCGGCGCAGCCGCATGGCCCCGGCCGTGCAGTCCTCGCGCACGCGCGGGTCGCCGGGATCGGCCCCGTCGTCGAGCTGCTGCAGCAGCGACTCGGCCACGTCGCGGATCGCGGCGTACCTGCGGAGCCTGTCGGTGTGGATCCGCTGGGCGGACTCGCGCAGGGCGTCGTCGGCGGCGAGCCGGCGGGCCAGCAGGACGGCGTCCTCGGCGCGGGACAGCAACATGCGGCAGCCCCACGTGTAGCCGAGCTGCATGGTGATGCCGCCGGCGATGACCACCAGGTATTTGGAGATGGACACGCGGTCGAGCGTCCCGGTGAGGATCATGGCCGCCAGCATGATGCCGGCGTTGGCCACGAGGAACACGATCAGCTCGGCTCGCCAGCGCGGCCGTCCCCACACCAGCATGACGGCGATCCAGCCCACGGAGCCCCACGCCCAGTCGCTGATGCCGAGCAGCTCTCCCGGGCGGAGAGACAGGATCACCGCGACGTCGATGGCCAGCGTGGCGAGGGCGAGCTCGAGGATCCTGGCCGGACCGCGGGACGTGCGGGTCAGCGACCGCAGGGCGACCACGAAGATCGCGGAGTAGGCGATCCACGCCGCCAGCGTCAGCCAGGGCCACCGGAAGGCGGTCCAGCCGATGATCGTGACAGTGAGGTCGTACCCGATGTGCCACACGGCCGCGATCACCGCGGCGCCGAGCGCGGTGAAGCGGGCGTACCGCTGCGCCACCTGCTCGATCTCTTCCGTCATGGCCGCCACCACAGGCTCACGCGGGTGCCCTGCGAGCTGGAGGAGATCTCGGCGCCGCCGTTCGGCAGGGAGCGCATCATGTCGAGGATCGAGCCGCGGACACCGAACCGGTCGGGTGGCAGCTGGCCCTGGTCGAATCCGCGGCCCGTGTCGGCGACCTCCACCAGGATCTCGCCGTCGCGTCTGCGGGAGACGAGCTCGGCCTCGCGCACGCCGGAGTGCAGGGCGATGTTCGCCAGGGCCTCGGTGACGGCACGGGCGAAGCGTTCGGCGACGTTGCCGGGCACCGTCTCGGGCATGAGGTCCCGGCGGACCTCCAGGTCCGTGGCGCGGCCGGCGACCTCGTCCAGCAGAGTGTCCAGGGCGATGGGGGCCGAGTCGGCGCGCGGCGTGTCCCGCAGCTTCTCCAGCGCCGCCAGGTCCGTCCTGACCTGGGCGCTCAGTGTGGGCGACGGTTCGTCGTAGGTGCCCAGGCCGACCATGGTCAGCGTGTGCAGCGCGGTCTCGTGGATGCTGCCGACCTGCTTCAGCTCGTCCTCGCGGCGCAGCCGCTCCACTATGCGGGAGATCTCGGCGCGCACGCTCCGCTCCAGGAAGGCGTCCGTGGCGGCGGCCGAGCGCCGCAGCAGCGTCATCAGGATCACGATCGCGAGCAACTGCACGAGGTGGATCCCCAGGGTGCCGACCACGTCGTGGGAGGGAGAGGCGAGGCGTACGCCGGCCGCGAACGCCCCCGCGACGGCCAGCCCCATGGGGAGGACCACCGCGGGCTTCCAGGTGACCCCGGCGATGACGATGGTCATCGTGACCAGCCCCGCAACCCAGCTCGACCCCGTGTCGAGCGCCTCTTGCGCGACGAGATGCCGCTGGGCGAGGCACAGCCCGGCCGTGACGACCACATCACCGGCCACCAGCCAAGAGGGCAACATGTCCTTGCGCCACCACACGCGCACGAACAACGCCGTCCACGCGAGGTGGATCGCCAGCATGGGCGCCAGCCACGATAAGGAAACCGGCGCGACGGCGCCGAACGCCGCCGAAATGACCGCCACCACACCCACCGCGCTGCGCGCGCCGGCACCGGTGCGCGCGGTGGCCTTTTCGAATTGCCTGGTCGCCGAGTCGTACCTCGTGGAACCGGGGTGAGCCATGAGCCGTCCGCACACGCTGGGAGCACAAGCCGGGTCTCACGATAACGCAGCGCACAGTGGGTAAAAAGAAACGGGATGGAATTTCTCCGATAAGTCGGAATTGTCGTGCCGTAGTCGTGACGGCGGATGAGGTCATGGGTCGCATGGCTCTTTTCCTAGGCCCGGCTTTTCGCGCGGTGTGCACCGCCCCTTTTCACACCCTGGTGCGCGGTCCCAGGGGCGGCACGACGGCTGATCGGCCGTCATGGCGCGCTGCTGACGGCCGATCGGCCGTCAGTCGTTTCGCCGCGTATGGGCGTCTACTAGGCGCGGGCCGCGACGACCGCGGTGGGAGGGGACCAATGACGCTCTTCGTGATCTCGTTTCTGATCGGCTGCCTGTCGGTGATGACCGTCCGCGGCAAGCGCGGGAAATGGCCGCCCGGCATGCCGGTGACGCGCCCGCGGCTGGTGGCCGTGGGCGGCACGTACGAGGGCACGCTCGGCCGGGCGTCGGACGCGTACGTCATCCAGGAGCGGATCGTCGCCGTGGCCGACGGCGCGGCCGGCGCGACGGGCGGCGTGCAGCCCGGTCACACGGCCGCCGCCCTGGCGCTGGGCGCGGTGGTCGCGGCCCGGCCGCAACACGCGGGATCCCCTCACGCTCTGGAGCAGGACCTGGACGAGTGCGCGCAGGCGGCGCACCGGGCCGTGCGCGCCGCCGCCGTACGCGACCCGGCCGCGCCCGGCTTGGTCAGCACCCTGGACATGATCGTCCTCGACGCCGGCGAGAGCCCGCGCCTGCGCTTCGCCCACGTCGGCAACGGCGCGATCTGGCACTGCGTGAAGGGCACGGCGCCGGTGCCGCTGACCACGTCGCACACCTCCGACGAGGGCCCGCTGCTGGGTGGCATCGGCCTGCCCGCGGCGCTCAATCCCGAGGTGGGCACGGTGTCCGTCCGCCCCGGCGACCGGGTGGTCATCGTGACGGACGGCGTCATCCAGGCGCTCGGGGCGCAGCGCATGGCGGAGCTCTTCACCGCGGACTCCTCGCCGGTGGCGTGCCTGGATCGGCTGTACGACGAGCTCGCCGCCGCCGAGCCGAGAGAGGACGCCACGGTCATCGTCGCCGACGTGGCGGTCTGACGCCCGGTGCCCGCTCCTTGCCATGTCCCTTGCCGGTCAGGTGCTGCCCGCGGTCGCACCGTGCCCGGCCCTGGTCCCGAGGAGCATGGGGACCGGGAATCCGGAGGATGACTCCACTGCCGTCATCTATGTGGTCAGCCACAGTTTCGCCGACAACGGCGGCGGCTTTTACGTGGCGGCCGCCGACCGCAAAAGCCGGCCGCACGATTCCCCTGGGGAACATCGACGTGTTCTCGCGGAATGTCGGAAGGCCGGCACCGCGCGGCCTACCTTGTGTTCCTGGACGTGTGCGACGCCGGCGCCACGGAGGCGACCCGCACGGTGTTGGTCGTCATCGCGGCACCGCCCGGAGAGGCCCTATGGCGAGCCTCACGGGCCGGAGATGACCTAGGATCCAGGTCGTGAGCGCACCAAACGGGATCAATCCGAATATCCCCCACTCGGCCCGTGTGTACGACTACTGGCTGGGCGGCAAGGACAACTTCGAGGCCGATCGCCGGGTGGCCGAAGCGACCATGACCGCCGTGCCAGGAGTCCGCGAGAGCGCCAGGAACAACCGGGCGTTCCTCGGCCGGGCCGTGCGCCACCTCACGCAACTCGGCATCCGGCAGTTCCTCGACCTGGGCACGGGGATCCCGACCCAGGGCAACGTGCACGAGGTCGCGCAGGCCGAGGCGCCGGACGCGCGGGTGGTGTACGTCGACAACGACCCCATCGTGATGGCCCACGCCCGCGCCCTGCTGACCGGAACGCCGCAGGGCAAGACCGCGTACATCGAGGCCGACGTACGCGACCCGCGCGCCGTCCTCGCGCATCCCGAGGTGCGCGAGACGCTGGACTTCACCCAGCCGATCGCGCTCGTGATGGTCGCGGTCCTCATGCACATCCAGGACCAGGACGACCCGGCCGGCATCGTCAAGACGTTCGCCGACGCCGTGCCCGCCGGCAGCTACCTCGTGCTGAGCCATCTGACGCTGGACCTCGTGTCCCAGCAGACCGCCGACGCCTACCTGGCGGCGACCCAGTCGCAGGCGATGCACCGCACGCCCCGGACCGGTGAGCAGATCACCCGCTACTTCGACGAATTCGACCTGATCGAGCCGGGCCTCGTCGCGGTCTCCGAGTGGCGCGAGACCCCGCTCTTCACCGACACGGCCACCTGGATGTACGGCGGAGTGGGCCGCAAGCGTTGATCGCCGCAGCGCACCCCAGATCCGTTTAAGGTTCAAGTTGTGATGCCCATCGGGGACAGGACGGCGGAGTGAGCACTACGGTCGGGACCGAGCAGGCCACGGCGGACGACCAGCCGGCGCCGGAACGCCGGCGACGCAGGCGGTGGCTGTCCTGGACGATCGTCGCGCTGCTGGCGCTGTGGGCGGCGATCAGGGTCGGGGGCCTGGAGCAGGGCTCGTTCGTCACCCAGCTGATGACGGTGACGCCGTACGGCGCGGTGCTGGCGGCCCTGACCGGGCTCCTGCTGATCAGGCGCAACCGGCCGGCCGCCCTCGTGGCCGCGCTCGCCTGCGTGGTCATGGCCGCCTGCGTGGCGCCGCGGCTGACCGGCGCGGACCAGCCGGTGGCGAACGGCGCGCCACTGCGGGTGCTGACGATCAACCTGTTCGGCCGGGGCGACGCCCAGACCGTGGTCGACCTGGTACGGCGCTACGACGTCGACGTCTTCACCGCGCTGGAGCTGACCCCGGGCGCGGTGGAGCGGCTGGACATGGCCGGGCTGAAGCAACTGCTGCCGCACCGGGTGCTGCAGGAGGAGTTCGGCGCGACCGGCAGCGGCATCTATGCCAGGCACCCGGTGACCGAGCTGACCGGGCTGTTCACCCCGATCGGGCACAACATGCCCGCCGCCACCATGGCATTGCCCGGCGGGAGCAAGGTCGAGATCGTGGCCGTCCACCCCAACCCGCCGCTGGGCCGCATGGAGGAGGAGTGGAACGCCGCGCTGCGCGCGCTGCCGCCGGCCACTCCCGCGGCGATCCGGGTGCTGGCCGGTGACTTCAACGCCAGCCTCGACCACCGCGCCTTCCGCGACCTGCTGAGCCGCGGCTACGTGGACGCGGCCGACCAGGTGGGCAAGGGCCTGGTGCCGACGTGGCCGAACTTCCGGGCGATCCCGCCGATCATCTCCATCGACCACGTCGTGGCCGACCGGCGGGTGAGCGTGCGCCGGGTCGAGGTCTCGGACGTGCCCCGCACCGACCACCGCGCCGTATTCGCCGAGCTCCGCCTCCCGTAGCCTCACTGTCACCTCGAGGTTAGGCCGAAAGTCTGTTCGAACATGGCAGGGTCTCCTCTTGCCGGGCACACGGGGGCCCGCACAACGCGAGGAGACATTTGCCATGCCCGTTCTCAGTTGTTTACGCGCGACCGCGCTCGCCCTGGTGACCGCCGTCCCGCTCGTCCTGCCCGCCGTGCCCGCGCAGGCGCGTACGGCGGGCGCCAACGTCGTGATCAGGTGGAACCAGGCACTGCTCGGCGCGGTCCGCACCGGGACGCTGGGTCCGCCGCAGGTGGCGCGGGCGCTCGCCATCGTGCACACCTGCGCCTATGACGCCTGGGCGGCCTACGACGCGGTGGCCGTGGGCACCCGGCTGGGCGGGTCGCTGCGGCGGCCCCCGGCGGAGCACACCGGGGCGAACAAGGCCGAGGCCATCAGCTTCGCCGCCCATCTGGCGGCGGTCGACCTCTATCCGGCGCAGCGGGCCGCGTTCGACACGCTGATGGCCGACTTGGGGTACGACCCCGCGAACCCGTCGAGTCAGCCCGCCCGCACCGGGCTCGCCGCCTGCCAGGCGGTGCTGGACTTCCGGCACGCCGACGGCTCCAACCAGCTCGGCGGCTACGCCGACACCACCGGCTACGCGCCGGTCAACGCCCCGGTGGTGGTGGCCGACCCGCTGACCACGCTGAACGAGCCTGGGCGGTGGGCGCCGCTGACGTACCGCAACCGGGCCGGGGCCATCGTCACGCCGCCGTTCCTGGCGCCGCACTGGGGGCAGGTGGCCTCCTTCAGCGGGGCCGCCCGCACGCTGGCCGACGCCGTGCCGGCGCCCGTCCCGTACGGCTCCTCGGGGTTCCGTACGCAGGCCGCCGAGATCGTGGCGGTCACGGCCGCGCTGACCGACCGGCAGAAGGCGATCTCCGAGTACTGGGCCGACGGGCCCAGCAGCGAGACGCCGCCCGGGCACTGGTGCCTGCTCGCTCAGGGTGTCTCCGCGCGTGACCGGCACGGGCTCGACCAGGACGCGAAGATGTTCTTCGCGCTGGCCAACGCGGGCATGGACGCCGGCATCGCCTCGTGGGAGGTCAAGCGAGACCACGACTCGGCCCGGCCGATCACCGCGATCCGGTTCCTGTACCGGGGGCAGCAGATCACG
>NZ_VCKY01000292.1 GCF_005889735.1 Nonomuraea turkmeniaca | reverse complement strand
CCCCGGCCCTGCCCACTCGCCACGGCGGCCCTGCCGGTCGCTGACGTTCGAGCGGCGTGCCCGGACGAGGGGCGGGTCGGAAACGGGCAGCTCGGGGTGAGCCGGGGTGTCAGGACCGATGAGTTCCGCGTCCGCGCGCGGTCTGTTCCTGCGAGAGACGACGGAACGAGAGGGGCCCCCATGGGTGACCAGGCCGGAGGGCTGTCGGCGCAGCGGCTCGAGCGCATGCGGGAGGCACTGGCCCAGGCGGTGGCGGCCGGCGACGTGCCGGGGGTGGTCGCGCTGGTGCACCGGCGCGGCGAGACGTACGTCGCCGCGCTCGGCACCCTGGAGCTCGGCGGCGACGCCCCGATGCGGCGCGACACCATCTTTCGCATGGCGTCGATGACCAAACCGATCACCGCCGTCGCCACTCTGATCCTGGTCGAGGAGTGCCGGCTGCGCCTGGACGACCCGGTGGGCGGCCTGCTCCCGGAGCTGGCCGCGCCCCGGGTCCTGCGCCGCCCTGACGGGCCGCTCGACGACACCGTCCCCGCCGAGCGCGCGATCACCGTACGAGACCTGCTGACCTTCCGCCTGGGCGCCGGCCTGGTCCTGAGCGAGAGCCCGATCCAGCGGGCGATGGCGGAGGCCGGGCTGGGGATCGGACCCGATGGGCCGGCGTTCGGCCCGGACGAGTGGATCAAGCGGCTCGGCTCGCTGCCGCTGGTGCACCAGCCGGGGACGGCGTGGATGTACAACACCGGGGCCGACGTGCTCGGCGTGCTGATCGCCCGCGCCACGGACCGGCCGTTCGCGGAGTTCCTGAGCGAGCGGATCTTCGAGCCCCTGGGCATGCGCGACACCGGCTTCCACCTGCCGAAGGAGAAGCTCGACCGGCTCGCCGCGTCGTACGCCCCCACTCCGGGGACGGGCGCGCCGGCGCTCCGCCCGGGCCCGCGCGAGGGCGCGTGGGACCGCCCGCCGGTGTTCGCGTCCGGCGCAGGGGGCCCGAGCCTGCTCTCGACCGCCGACGACTACCTGGCCTTCTGCCGCATGCTGCTAAGCAAGGGCCGGTACGACGGCGGCCGGATCCTGTCCAGGCCCGCGGTCGAGTTGATGACCACCGACCACCTCACGCCCGCGCAGAAGGCCGGCAACGAGATGTTCCTCGGATCGGGCGGCTGGGGCTTCGGGCTCGCGGTCGACGCGATGGGGGCGGGCGACCTGGCCGTCGGCCCGGGCCGGTTCGGCTGGACCGGCGGCCTGGGCACCCAGGCGTACGCCGACCCGGCCGAGGACATGGTCGGCATCCTGCTCACCCAGCGCGCCCTGGACTCGCCGTTGCCGCCACGCGTGTTCCAGGACTTCTGGACCCTGGCGTACGCGGCCATCGACGACTGAAGAGGAAAGCCCCGAGATACGCCTCTGCTCTCGCAAACAAGCACAAAATATTGTTTGGCAACCAGTCCTGGTACCTCAAGTGATTTGACGGGTTGTTTGGATTAAGAGAGGTAAGCGCGATTGTGCGCATGGGTACGTCTGCTTCTGTCCGGAAGCCTTCTCGCATAGGCGCCGGAATCGCGGTAGATCTACGCATGAACGGAAATCGAATGCACCTGAACAGCGAAAGTCGGCAACCGCGCGCGCGTCGCCATGCACGCGTCGCGACACTGGCCCTGGCTGCCGCGGCCGCCGGGGTCATGCTCCTTCCCGCGGGCCAGGGAGTGGCCGGCGCAAGCTCCACCGTCACGGCAGGGGTCTCGTACAGCACGGGCGACAAGCCGCCACTGGGCTGCGGTTGGAAGTGCGGAGGTTGGTGGGGACACCGGGGTCACCACAAGCACCAGGTCAGGATCCACAACTTCAACAAGGATCACAACGACTTCAAGCGCCACAGGCCGGTGCGGCCGCCGGTTCAGCCGGTCCCGATGCCGCAGGAGCCGATCAAGGAGCCCCACGAGGACATCGAGGACATCGAGGACACCGAGGACACCAAGGAATCGTGGGACCCCTTCACGGACGACCATGCGTCGTGGGTCGACGGATGGTTCTAACAACCGCACAAAGGGCGAGCTGAGTGGAAAACGTCTTCTCGGAGCGTCCGGCGACAAATGCCGCGGCCAAAAGAATGGCTGCGGCATTTGTCGGCTTTCAGGGAAACCCGCGACAGGAACCGGGACCATCGTCCAGGCTCGGCGCATGACGAGAGAGGGCTCCTCGGGACAGGCGACGTGACCGCCCCCGTCCCGTCCCTGAATCCTCCGGCTCGCGCTACTGCTGCGTGACGAGGTCCCTGGCGTACTCGTCGTCGCTCTCCGCCAGCACCCGCTCGGCGCCCCGCGCAGCCCGGTCGTCCCCGCGGACGGCGAGCCCGCGCGTGGCCTCGGCCACCGTACGCAGGTCCGCGTCGGCGAGCCGGGCCGCCAGGGCCTCGCGGATGCGCGGCGTGTCGGCCCGCAGCCCGGCCAGCCCGGCGGTGGCCCAGTCGCGCATCTCGGCGTCCTCGTCCTCGGACATCTCGATCAGCAGCGCCAGCCCCTCCTCGTGGTCCGGCGGCAGCACGTCGGCCAGCGCGATCGCGTCCGTCATCGTGCGCTTGTGCCCCGGGCGGCCGATGATGTCGAGGACCGCGGGCAGCGCCCGCGGGTCGCCCTGGTGGCCGAGCGCGGCCAGCACCGAGCGCAGCACCTGCGGGTTGCTCTCCGTGGTGACCATCTTCTGCAGCAGCGGGAGGGTGCGCTCCAGGAACGGCTTCTCGCCGTCGGCGAAGCCGAACTGGGCGATCGTGTCCACGCCGAACTCCCGTTCCCTGGCGTCCTCGCTCACGCACAGCCGGGCCAGCGCCTCGTACGTCTCCTCGTCGGCCCGCTTGCCCAGCGTGTCGGCCACGATCCACCAGGTCTCGGCGTCCTCGTCGATGTCGCGGTGGGCCAGCGCCCGCGCTGCGAGCCGCTCCACCGGCGTGTAGACCCCGGTCGCGTCCTCCAGCAGCGTCGCGATGGCGGCGTGGCCCCGCTGCGCCTGGACCTGCTCGGTCTGCTCACCGTCGGGCGAACGCCCGGCCACCGTGACCAGCTCGGTGCCGTCCTTGGCGTATTGGCGGGCCACGACGTACTCCCAGCCCTCCTGCTCGATCTGGTCGAGCAGCGCGCTCTCCAGGTGCACGCCCACCCAGTCGACCGCGATGTCGAGCGGCGTGTCGCCCTCGCCGTCGTACTTCCCTGCGTCGGTGCCCGCCTCCAGCAGCACCTGCACCACGCCCAGCGCGCCGCGCCTGGCGGCCAGCGTGAGCGGGGTGTCGCCGTCGTCGTTGGCGGTGTCCACGTCGGCGCCTGCCTCGATCAGCACCCTGGCGGTGGCGGCGTGGCCGTTGGAGGCGGCCCAGAGCAACGCCGTCCAGCCGCCGGTCTCCCGGCCGTTGACCTCGGCGCCGGCCGCCAGCAGCGTGCTCGCCACCTCATGGCGGTCCCAGGCGGCGGCCGCGCACAGCGGCAGGCCCTCTTCCTCGCCCTCGCTGGGCTTGTTGGGATCGGCGCCGCCGGCCAGCAGCTTGCCCACGGTCTCGCTATCGCCGTTCAACGCCGCGCGGTAGAGCTGTTCCTCATACATGACACGGACCCTAGCCTGGTCCGGCCGCGCCCCGGGCCAAGCTAGGGCCATGTCATCGACTGGTACGCGCCCCAGGCCCGAAGGGGTTCAACGCCCATGACGAATGTGCATAGTTCTGCCCTGACACTTCTCCTCCGGAAGGAGGAGCGTCAATCCGGGCAAGACGCGATATGTTGCGAGTATGACTGATCCCGGTGAGGTCCGCGCCTCGGATGCCGAGCGCGAGGCCGTCGTCGAGCAGCTCCGTGTCGCCTCGGTGGAGGGCAGGCTCACGCTGGCCGAGCTGACCGACCGCACGGAGGCCGCCTACACCGCCACCACGCACGCCGAGCTGGCGATGCTGACCCAGGACCTGCCGGCCGCCGGCGCCGTCCCCGCACCGCCCGTGCCGGCCCGCGAGGGCAGGAAGCGGCGCTGGTTCGTGGGCATCATGGGCGACTCCAAGCGGCGCGGGAAGTGGCGGATCGACCAAGAGCTCGGCGCGGTCGCCGTGATGGGGGACGTGCTGCTCGACCTGCGCGAGGCCGAGGTGCGTACGGACGTGGTGGACATCACGGCCGTCTCCGTGATGGGTGACGTGAAGATCATCGTGCCGGACGGGGTCAACGTGGACCTCGACGGGGTGGCCGTCATGGGCGACAAGAAGGTGGACGTGCTGGAGGCGCCGCCGGGCATGAACGTGCCCGTGGTGCGGGTGCACGCGTACGCCATCATGGGTGACGTCAAGGTGCTCGGCGACTCGCGGGCGCAGCCGCTGAAGCGGACCTTCGCGGCCTGGCGCGAGCACTGGCGGCAGTTGCACGGCGACGACTGGCGTGAGCTCGGCAGGCAGCTGCGGGGCGAGGGCCGCGAGCTGCGCAGGCAGCTGCGCGACCAGCGCGGGGATTACGGGCGCGGCTACTGACTCGGCAACGGCGTCAGACCGCGAGCGACACCGGCCGCCGCTGCGCCGCCTCGTAACGTTCGACCAGCACGTCGACCAGCTCCGGGGCCGGCCCGAGCACGTCGGCCACGACGGCGGCGCCCGCCTCCAGGGCGCTGCGCCGCACCTTGTCGGCGAAGTAGCCCGGAGCCAGCAGGTACGGCGCCACGACCACCTTCGGCGCGCCCGCGCGCACGAGCTCCGCGACCGCCTGGGCGGGGGAGGGGCCGGCGGCCGAGGCGTACGCGGCCTCGACCGACCACCAGCCGGCGCGCCGCCATCTCCGTGCCAGCCCTGAGATCACCGCGTTGGCCCTGGCGTCGCTGGAACCCGCCGACACCAGCACCACGGCCGTCTCCGGGTCCCCGAGCCGCACGCCCGCCTCGGCCAGCCGCCGCTCCAGCGCGGTACGCAGCAACGGGTGCGGGCCCAGCGTCGTGCCGTAGTGCACGCGCAGGCGCGGCTCGCGCGCGCGTACTTCGTTCAGCGCCGCGGGCAGGTCCACCCGGCTGTGGTAGGCCTCGGTGAGCAGCAGCGGCAGCACCACGGCCTCCTCCAGCCCGTGCAGGGCCTGGCCGAGCGTGGGAGCACAGTGGTCCAGGTACGCGACGCGAACGTCCAGCGGCACCTGGTCGAGCAGCGCGGCCACGGTGGCGGCGGCACGCGGGTCGCGAGACCCGTGCGCCACCGCCACCAGTGGCACGCCACCGGGGGCCGCCCCGCCTGCCAACGGGACGAGTCCCCTCCTGGGGATTACAGGTGAATGCCGCATTCGACCTTCCCCAGGCCCGCCCAGCGCCCGCTGCGCGGATCCTCTCCCTCAGCGACCTGCCGCGTGCACGGCGCGCAGCCGATCGAGGGGTAGTTGTCGTAGTGCAACGGGTTGATCAGCACCCCGTTGTCGGCGATGTAGTTGTCGACGTCCTCTTGGGTCCAGGCGGCGATCGGGTTGACCTTGACCATCTGCCGCTTGGCGTCCCACTCGACGACCTTGGTGCTGGTCCGGCTCGACGACTCGTCGCGGCGGATGCCGGAGATCCACGCCAGGTACGGCTCCAGCGCCCGGTTCAGCGGCTCCACCTTGCGCAGGTAGCAGCACAGGTCCGGGTTGCGGCCGAACAGCCGCGGGCCGAGGTCACGATCCTGCTCGGCGACCGTCCGCGACGGCTTCACATCGATCACGTTGACGTCATAGACCTGCCGCACCGCGTCCCGCGTGCCGATCGTCTCGGCGAAGTGGTAGCCGGTGTCGATGAACAACACGTCCACGCCAGGCTTGACCCTGCTCACCAGGTCGATGAGGAGGGCGTCGCTCATCGAGGAGGTCAGGCAGAGCCGGTCCCCGAACGTCGCCGCCGCCCAGCGGATGATCTCCCGCGCCGGCGCGCCCTCCAGGAACGTCGCGGCCGACTCGACGATGTCCTGCAGGTCGAGCGTGCCACGCTGCTCTCTCAAACCGACCTCGATGTCCACCAGCGTCATATCTTCACTCCGATTCCGAGAAACTTCAGCTTGAAGGCGCGAGCGCAGGCCCGGCAGTACCAGCCGGCGCCTGCCGCGGACCCGGCGGTGTGGTGCGCTGCCGCGGACCCGGCGGTGTGGTGCGCTGCCGCGGACCCGGCGGTGTTCGGCGCCGCCGCGGGCCCGCCGGTGTTCAGCTCGCCCTCGTAGGGTTCGAGGTCCTCGTCGCCGCAGTAGGGGCAGTGGAACGGAACCGCTCGCGTGCTCATTTCAGGTCCGCCTCGTCCGCGCGCTGCACCCAGTCGGCGAACGACTCGCCTTCCTTGCGCTGGGCGTCGTAGTTCTTCACCACGCGCTCCACGTAGTCGGGCAGCGCCTTGGCGGTGGTCTTCAGCCCGCGCACCTTCCGGCCGAAGCCGGCGTTGACGCCGAGCGAGCCGCCCAGGTGGATCTGGAAGCCCTCCACCTGGTCGCCGTTCTCGTCCACCACCAGCTGACCCTTGAGGCCGACGTCGGCGACCTGGATGCGGGCGCAGGAGTTGGGGCAGCCGTTGACGTTGATGGTCAGCGGCTGGTCGAAGTCGGGCAGCCGGCGCTCCAGCTCGTCGATCAGGTGGGCGGCCGCGCCCTTGGTCTCGACGATGGCCAGCTTGCAGTATTCGATGCCGGTGCACGCCATCGTCTGGCGCCGGAACGTGGACGGCCTGACCTGCAGGTCGTTGGCCTCCAGCTCGGCCACGATGGAGTCCACCTGGTCGGGCGCGACGTCGAGGATGACCATCTTCTGCTCGACGGTCGTACGCACCCGCCCGGAGCCGTGCCGCTCGGCGATGTCGGCGATCGTGTGGAGCGTGTCGCCGTCGAGCCGGCCCACCTTGGGCGCGAAGCCGACGTAGAAGTTGCCGTCCTTCTGCGGGCGGACGCCCACGTGGTCGCGGCGGCTGCCGCGCGGCTGCTCGGGGGCGGGCCCGTCGGGCAGTGGCGCCTTCAGGTACTCGGTCTCGAGGATCTCGCGGAACTTCTCGACACCCCAGTCGTTGACCAGGAACTTGATCCGCGCTCGGTGCCGCAGCCGCCGGTAGCCGTAGTCGCGGAAGATCCCGACCACGCCCTCGTAGACGTCGGTCACCTGGTCGGGGCGGACGAACACGCCGATCCGCTTGCCGAGCATCGGGTTGGTGGACAGGCCGCCGCCCACCCACAGGTCGTAGCCGATCTCACCCTGCTCGTTGACCACGCCGACGAACGCCACGTCGTTGATCTCGTGCACCGTGCAGTGCGCCGGGCAGCCGCTCACCGCCGACTTGAACTTGCGGGGCAGGTTCGAGTACGCCGGGTTGCCGACGACCCGCTCCTGGATCTCGTGGATCTGCTCGGTCGCGTCGAGCACCTCGTCGGCGTCGATGCCGGCCAGCGGACACCCCAGGATCACGCGGGGTGTGTCGCCGCACGCCTCCGTCGTCGACAGGCCCACGGCCTCCAGGCGCTCCCAGATGTCCGGCACCGACTCGATCTCGATCCAGTGCAGCTGGACGTTCTGGCGGTCGGTCAGGTCGGCGGTGCCGCGACCGTACTCGTTGGAGATGTCGGCGATCGTGCGCAGCTGGGCCAGCGAGAGCTGGCCGCCGTCGATGCGGACGCGGAGCATGAAGTAGCTGTCGTCCAGCTCCTCCGGCTCCAGGATCGCGGTCTTGCCGCCGTCGATGCCGGGTTTGCGCTGCGTGTAGAGGCCGTACCAGCGCATGCGGCCGCGCAGGTCGGCGGGGTCGATCGAGTCGAAGCCACGCTTGGAGTAGATGTCGATGATGCGCTGGCGGACGTTGAGGCCGTCGTCGTTCTTCTTGTTCTCTTCGTTCTTGTTGAGCGGCTCACGGTAACCGAGGGCCCACTGGCCTTCGCCGCGCGGGCGCTTGTGGTGCCGGCTGGCAGGAGTGCGGCTGGCAGGGGTGCTCATTGCGCGTCCTTCGGATCATGGGCGCGCGCAGGATTCCTCGAGCCTCATCGTCGAGGGCAGGATGCGAGGGAGGATTGCGACGCGCTCAGCGGCAGAAACAATCGAGTTAGCGGGCGTCGCAACAGATGGCACTGCGGACACGCTGGAGGTCGACGTGGCGTCGACCGACGAGCATGGGGTCCGCTGGCATGCTTTGAAGATACCCTGGCCCTCCGGGATGTCCAAGACGGGGTCCAGAGTGTGGACTCAGCTGGATCCGCGGCAAAGGGAGGACATCCAGCCACGTCCCCCGAGCGGATCGGCACGGAGCAGGGTCTGATCTTTCAGCCCTGGCGGCGCCAGCCCAGCTCGCTCTCCTTGGGCTTGTCCTCGGTGCTCTGGTGCTGGCAGTCGCACCACGAGCCGCCGCGGCAGTCCTCGTGGCGTTTCTCCTTGCAACTCTGGCAGATCACGCCTGCATTATTCTCCTAGAACGTTGCTCGGGTTAGGCTGGCGCGCGTGGATCTCATGGCCGAGCTGCTCGGCGATCTCCGCGCCGAGACCGCCTCCTTCGAGTCGCTGCTCCAGCCCCTTCGTGACGAGGACTGGGAGCTGGCCACGCCGGCCGAGGGATGGGCGATCCGGGATCAGGTGAGCCATCTGGCCTGGTTCGACGACATGGCCGTCCGGGCGGTCGCCGACCCCGGCGCTTTCCACGCCTCGCTGGCGGGCTTCACGTCGGTGGACGACCTCGCCGCGCAGGCGCGCGGGATGTCACCGGCCGAGTTGCGCGACTGGTTCGGCGCCGCCCGCGGCCGCAGCCTCGAGGCCTTCGCCGCGCTGGGCGCCCGCGACCGGGTGCCGTGGTTCGGGCCCGCGATGTCGCCCGCGTCCTTCGTCACCGCGCGGCTGATGGAGACCTGGGCACACGGCCAGGACGTGGCCGACGCGCTCGGCGTCGTCAGGGAGCCGACCGTCCGGCTGCGGCACGTGGCCATGATCGGGTTCAGGGCCCGGTCGTACGGCTTCGCCGTGCGCGGGCTGCCCGAGCCGGCCGAGCCGGTGCGCGTGGAGCTGGCCATGCCCGACGGGACCACGTGGACGGCGGGCCCGCCGGAGGCGGCCGCCGTCGTACGGGGGCCGATCCTCGACTTCTGCCTGGTCGTCACCCAGCGTGTGCACCTGTCCGACACGGCGCTGGAGATGGAAGGAGAGCCGGCGCGGGCCTGGATGGAGATCGCCCAGGCGTTCGCCGGTCCCCCTGGCAAAGGCCGGGCGCCCAGATCAGGGTGAAATCAGGGACGCAGCGGTCGCGCGCGCTGACATGCTGGAAGCATGCGCACGATTCTGAACGTCATCTGGCTGGTGTTCGCCGGGATCTGGCTGGCCGCGGGTTACGCGCTGGCCGGGGTCATCTGCTGCATCCTGATCATCACCATCCCGTTCGGCGTCGCCTCGTTCAGGATCGCCGCCTATGCGCTGTGGCCGTTCGGCCGGACCGTCGTACGCGACCCGGACGCGGGCGTCTTCTCCCTCGTCGGCAACATCATCTGGTGCGTGGTCGCCGGCATCTGGCTCGCCATCGGCCACGTCGTCACCTCGATCCCGCTGTTCATCTCCATCATCGGCATCCCGATGGGCGTCGCGAACATCAAGATGATCCCGGTCTCCCTCCTTCCGCTGGGCGCACGCATTGTCGACGACGACTAGGGCAGCTGCCGGGACGTAAGCTGTGCCGAAGAGTCACTGCGAATACGTTGGGTGCCATGACGTCCACCGAAGCGCCGCCCCGGCCGAAGAGAGGCCTCGCCTCCCACGCCAGAGCCAGGCTGAGCTGGGTGCTCGACACGAAGTCGTGGGCGATCGTCCGGGCGGCCACCAACGCCGGTGTCACCTACCGGGTGACCGGCCTGGCCGGCGAGGCGGCGTTCTTCGCGCTGCTGTCGCTGCCTCCTTTCGTGCTGGGCCTGATCGGCGTGCTGGGCAAGCTCGGCACCTGGCTGGGCCCCGCCGTGGTCCTCCAGGTCAAGACGTGGGTGATCGAGCAGGCCGGGCTGCTGTTCACCGAAGACGCCATGACGAAGGTGGTCAAGCCGCTCATCGCGGACGTGCTCAGCGACAACGCCGCCAAAGTGTCGATCATCTCGGTGGGCTTCCTGCTGTCGCTCTGGTCCGGCTCCAGAGCCCTCTACGTGTACGTGGACCTCATCTCCGTCGCCTACGGCCTGGGCGAGGAGCGTGGCATCATCCGCACCAGGCTCATGTCGTTCGGCCTCTACATCGTCGGCCTGCTCATCGGCATCATCGTCATGCCGATCCTGATCGTCGGGCCGACGCTGCTCAAGGACACGCTGCCCGGCGAGTACGGCGTCATGATCGACATACTCTACTGGCCGGTCGTGATCGTCGGCTCGGTGCTCTTCCTGACCGTGCTCTACCACGTCAGCGTGCCGGTCCGGACCAAGTGGTACCGGGAACTGCCCGGCGCGATCCTGGCGTTGTTCCTGTGGATCGTCTGCGCCGCGCTGCTGCGTGCGGTGCTGGCCGCGTGGTTCTCGCCCGTCTCCGTGTACGGCTCGCTGGCGGCGCCCATCGCGTTGTTGTTGTGGCTCTACATCACGGCGCTGGCGGTGCTGATCGGAGCCATTCTCAATGCCGAGGTCGATCGGCTCTGGCCGGGGGAGAGTCGCACCAAATAGAGCCACAGAACGGGTGCTTTCCGGAATAATCCACCCGATGGACGTGCAGCAGCGGGTCGGGCCCTACGGCCTCGTCAGGAAACTGGGCGAGGGCGGGATGGGCGTCGTCTACCTGGCGGAGGACTCCGCGGGGCGGCGGGTCGCACTCAAGACGATGCGGCCGGAGCTGGCCGCACGGGAGGAGTTCAGGCGCAGGTTCGGCAAGGAAGCCGAGGCCGCCAGGCGGGTCGCCAGGTTCTGCACCGCGCCCGTGCTCGACGCCGGGTTCGACGGCGGGACCGTGTACCTGGTGACCGAGTACGTCGAGGGCCCCGATCTGTCGGCCGTGGTCAGGCGGGCGCCACTGACCGGCTCGAACCTGGACGCGCTGGCCATCGGCGTGGCCACCGCGCTGGCCGCCATCCACCAGGCCGGGGTCGTGCACCGCGACCTCAAACCCTCCAACGTGCTGCTCAGCCCGGTCGGGCCGCGGGTCATCGACTTCGGCATCGCCCAGCTCGCCGACACCGTCACTCCCGTGACCATCGCGCAGAGCATGGGGACGCCCGCGTACATGTCGCCCGAGCAGGCCAAGGGCGAACAGGTCACCCAGGCGAGCGACATCTTCTCGTGGGGCGCCCTGGTGGCGTACGCGGGCACCGGCCGGCCGCCGTTCGGCACCGGCGGGGCCGCCGAGGTCGTCTACCGGGTCATCAACCACGTGCCCGTGCTGGACGGGCTCGACGAGCGGATCAGGCCGCTGGTGGAGCGGGCGCTCGAGAAGGACCCGGCCCGTCGCCCGACCGCGCAGGGGCTCATGGACCAGTTGCTGGGCCGCACGGAAGTGCCGGTGGCCGCCGCCACCAGGATGGTGTCGGAGACGTGGACGCCGGTCGTCGTCGGAGTGCTCGCCGCCGTCCTGGGCGCGGGCGTGACGCTCGCCGTGGTGCGCCCGTGGGAGGAGCGCGGCAGCCAGCCAGGCACTCC
>NZ_VCKY01000291.1 GCF_005889735.1 Nonomuraea turkmeniaca | reverse complement strand
AGATGTTTATAAGAGACAGCCTCCTGACGTCACTCCACCGATGCCCCGGCCCGGAGGGGGTCCCGGGCCCGGCCGGCCCGCTCTCCCGGCCGCGCAGCGAGGGTGCGCCGACCGGGCGCCGGCGCGCAGCGGCTGGTCGCCGGGATCGGCGGGAGCATCGGCTGACTAGTCAGGGGAGGACGGCGTAGGTTACAGAGCGTGGATATGGACTTCGTCTGCGCCCATGCCGGCCGCCCGGCGACCGCCCTCACGCGCAGGGACATGGCCAGGGCGCTGCTCGCCGTGCCCTCGGGCGTGGCGCTGGTGGCGATGCCCGACCTGCGGCGCGCGATGATGTCGGCGGGCAACCCGCTGTCGCTCGCGTTCTGGGAGTCGGCCAAGGCGACGCTGAGCTCCATCGAGTCGGGCGTCGCCACGGTCGGCGACGTGCAACGCTGGATCGAGTCCACCGGCACCGAGCCGATCCTCATGACCCCCAGCTACTTCGTCTGGCCGGAGGAGGACGAGCGCGGGCCGGTGGCCGCGGAGATGTACGCCAAGCTCGTCGCCTACCTGGAGGAACGGGTCGCGGAGGGGGAGATCGACCCGGACGCGCTGGCGACCGGCGATCCGGCGGCCCGCAGCGCGTACGAGGAGCTGCAGGAGCACTGGCTCAGCACGCCGCTGCCCGACGGCCGGGTGCCCGGCCACGCGGTCAGCGACGAGCAGGACGAGGAGTTGTTCGCGGCGTGGGACGAGGAGGAGGCGTTCGCGCTGTCCGAGCTGCGGCGGATCGTCGGTCAGCTGCCCAAGCAGCCTGAGCTGCCCGCCGCCGAGCTGGAGGCGGCCGCGGCCCGCCTGCGTGCGCTGCTCGCGTTGCCCGGCTACCCCGCGAGTGTGCTGCGGGCCTGTGCCGGGTTCGACGTGCGGCCGATGCCGGATGACGACCGGGAGTTGTGGCTGGCGGTGGCGGCCGGCATCGCGGGGCCGATCTCCGATCTGTCGGAGAACGGGGACGTGCTGGAGGAGTTCGCGGACCTCGACGGAGAGCTGAGCGACGAGGACGCGGCGCTGGCCAACCTGTGCGCGATCCAGCACGCCGACTGGCTGGCCGGGGTGGCCGCGCTGGCCAGAATGGGGCCGGGGGTGCTGGCCTCGCCCGAGCGGATCGCGCGGCTCATCGCGGAGTCCGAGGACATAGGCATCGACGAGCAGGACAGTGACGATCTCGACGCGACCGAGGGGTTGTTCGAGTCGGTGGTCGCGCTCTGGGGTTATCTCGGCATCGTGGACGAGGACGAGGTGCTCACGCCGCTGGGCTGGTGGGGGCTGCCTCAGGCGCTGGAGCGGGCCTGGTCGCCCGCTCCCGACTGATCGCGCGAGCACAGGCCGGCCCCTTGACCGGTCACCGGCCCGGATCGCCCGTCCGGTCCGGTCACTCGCCGCTCTCGACGAGGTCCTGGAACTCGGGGTGGCGTTCGATGTACTTGCGTACGTAGGGGCAGAGCGGCACGACGCGCAGGCCGGTGTCGGCGCTGGCCTGGAGGGCGTGCCCGACCAGCTTGCTCGCCAGCCCCTGCCCCTCGTAGTCGGACAACACCTCGGTGTGCGTGAATACGATCTTGGTAGGCAGCAGGCGATAATCGGCGAACCCGGCGACCTTGCCGTCCACGAGGAGCTCGAAGCGGCTCTCCGTCGAGTTGTCGACTATTTCGATCGGCATCTACTCGGCTTTCTTGTCGTCAACGTCGCCCTCGTGCGGCACCTGGATCTTCGACATCTGCTTGTTCATCGACTTGATCAACATATACAGGGCCAGCCCAATGAGGGCAACGACGACGAAGCCCAGCAAACCCGGACTCACATCACCAGCTGCTAGAACGGTCACACATCCAGTGTGCCACCGGGAGCAGGTGGTCCCGAACCCGACGCCCAGCGCGCGGAGCGAATGAGGAGGGTGAGCGACCAGTAAGCACGTCCCCTCAGTGGCAGGCGGGGGAGACGTCCTCGGCGTGGATGCCCGCGAACAGGTCGTCCTCGGGCAGCTCGGTGTCCACCAGCGAGCGAGCCAGGTGGTAGTCCTCGGTCGGCCAGATCTCCTGCTGCAGCTCACGCGGGCAGACGAACCACCAGCTGTCGGGGTCGACCTGGGTGGCGTGCGCCTTCAGCGCCTCGTCGCGGATCTCGAAGTACTCGCCGCACGGCACCCGCGTGGTCACCGGCCACTTGGCCGGGCGGTCCTCCCAGCGGGAGATCCAGTCCGCATACGGGGAGCCGAGGCCGCGCTCGGTCATGGCCTCGTGCAGCGCCTCGAAACGCTCCTTGGTGAAGCCCATCTGGTAGTAGAGCTTCAGCGGCTGCCACGGGTCGCCGGTGCCCGGGTAGCGGTCAGGGTCCCCGGCCGCCTCGAACGCCTCGACGGACACCCGGTTGGTCATGATGTGGTCGGGGTGCGGGTAGCCGCCGTCGTCGTCGTACGTGATGATGACGTGCGGCCGGAAGTCGCGCACGGCCGCCACCAGGGGCCGGGAGGCGTCCTCCAGCTTCTGCAGGGCGAAGCAGCCCTCGGGCAGCTCCTCCTCCTCGTTCTCCGGCAGCCCGGAGTCGACGAAGCCCATGAAGCGCTGCTCGACGCCGAGGATCTCGCGCGCCCGGTCCATCTCGGCCTTACGTACTTCTGCGATGTTGGCCACAATTTCCGGCCTGTCCATCTTCGGGTTCAGCACGGATCCGCGCTCACCGCCCGTGAGCGTACAGACGAGTACTTCCGCGCCTTCGCGCACGTAACGCGCCATCGTGGCGGCGCCCTTGCTCGACTCGTCGTCGGGGTGGGCATGGACGGCCATCAGCCTCAGCGGTGCACTCACGGGCGCGATGTCTCCTCAGTCGGACCGATCACTTAGTTTGTCTGCGGGCGGTCGTGCAGGGTCAGGTCGTGCACCGGGACCCCCGCGGGCGACAATTGTCTCGGATAACGCTGAGGGAGTGCAGGGAGATTCCGCCATGGTCACCAGAGATGTCGAGGACGGGCCTGTTCTCGGCACGCCCGACGACTTGCCCGATCGTCCCCGGCGTGGCGGCAGGCTCGTCGTCCACGTCGTGATCGGCGTACTGGTGGCCATCATCGCCGGTGGCTGGGGCTACGTGATGTGGTCGATGACGGCCGGCGGCTCTGAGGCGCCGGCGCAGGTGGTGACGTTCAGCGTCGAGAGCCCGACACGGGCCGAGATCACCTTTGAGGTGTACAAGCCAGACGATAGGGTGGCCGTCTGCCGGATCAGGGCTCTGGACGTCAACCACGCGGAAGTGGGCAGCAAGGAAGTAAGAATCCCGGCTGGTGAGGGTACTAAGCAGCGCAAGGAAAGCCTCGACACCAGTGGTCAGGCCACTTCCGTGCACGTCCAGTACTGCAATCTCGTATAGTGAGACATTTGGGGAAGCGTTCGAGCGGTTAAGTTGTTAGCCTTTCGCAATTCAACCGTTGGAAACCTCAAGTGATCTCAGGGCCCCCTAGGCAAGCAAGGAGAACCCGTGGCCGACTCTCGCGATGAGAACGTCACATGGCTGACGCAGGAGGCGTACGACCGCCTTAAGGCGGAGTACGAATATCTCTCTGGCCCCGGGCGCGTCGACATCGCCAAGAAGATCGAGGCCGCCCGTGAAGAGGGCGACCTGCGTGAGAACGGCGGATATCACGCCGCCAAGGATGAGCAGGGCAAGATGGAGGCCCGCATCTTCCACCTCCGGCAGATCCTCGACAACGCCCAGGTGGGAGAGGCGCCCAAGGCCGAAGGGGTGGTAGGCCCCGGGATGACCGTGACCATCCGGTTCGTCGGCGACGACGACGAGGTCACCTTCCTGCTCGCCTCCCGTGAGGAGAGCGGGGCGCCGATCGACGTCTACTCGCCCAAGTCCCCCCTTGGTGCGGCGATCAACGGCAAGAAGATCGGGGAGAAGGCGACCTACTCCCTCCCCAACGGTCGCCAGAACACCGTCGAGATCCTCGAGGCAGTGCCGTACATCGGGAACTGACCCCCCTGGAGACCAACCGCCGGGCCCACGCTGGCCCGGCGGATTTTACGCATGGTTCCGGGATCCGGCAGGATCTCAGCTTTCTGGTCAAGTCGAGTAAGCGGCGCAACACGTACAAGCTTGTGCCGTTCATCGTGGTGGCGCTGGTCGCGGTGCTGACCGCGGACGTGCTGCTGCTCGCGCAGTCGGGCGAGCAGGCCGAGCCGGTGGCGGCCCGCCACCAGCCCGTGGCCAAGCAGCCCCAGCAGACGCTGATGGCCGAGCAGAAGCCGCAGCAGCCGGCCACGACCACGCAGCCCGTGGCGCCGTTGAAGAAGCTGCACAGGCCCAACCTGTTCGTGCTCACCCGCAAGCCGTTCACCAACGAGATGTTACGAAAGGTGGCCAAGCTGCGCGGCGTGCGCGCGCTGGAGCTGGCCGACGCGGCGTCGATCAGGCTCGACGGCAAGCGGGTGCAGACGCTCGGGATCGACCCGTCCTCGTTCCGCGCCTACACGCCCAAGGTGACCGCCTCCTCCGACGCGCTCTGGCAGAACGTGGCGGCCGGCGACGTGGCGGTCTCGTTCGTGCTGGGCACCGACGGCGGGCTCTCCCTGCACCGTCAGGTGGCGGGGCCGGCCGGTCCGCTGCGGATCGGCGCGTACGCCACCACCGGCTTCGGCGCGGTGGACGCCGTCGTGGCCAAGGAGGTCGGGCGCAGGCTCGGCCTGCCGCATGACAACGCGCTCATCGTCAGCGCCCCCGATGTGAACTCGGCCATGCTGCGCACCAAGATCCTCAAGGCGCTGCCCAAGGGCACGCAGGTCGCCATGGTCAACCCGGTCCTGCCCCAGCCCCAGACCTTGAAGCAGAATTGGCCGACCGGCTCGTTCATGTCCGGCGACCAGATCACCGTGGCGCTGAAGGCGGCCGCCTCCAAGCTGGGCCGGCCGTACGTGTGGGGGGCCGAGGGGCCCGACACGTTCGACTGCTCCGGGCTTGTCCAGTGGGCCTTCGCGCAGGCCGGGGTGCGGATGCCGCGGGTGACGCACCAGCAGTGGGTGACCGGACCGCAGGTTCCGCTGTCACAGGCGCAGCCGGGCGACCTCATCTTCTGGCGCCTCGACCCGACGAATCCGGGCTACATCTCGCATGTGGCGATTTATTGGGGTGACGGGAAGATGATCCAGGCGCCGCGCACCGGCGACGTGGTCAAGATCTCTCCGGTGCACACGCGCGGCTTCGCCGGCGTCGTCAGGGTCAGCCCCGTCGCCGCCGCCAGAGTTCGCTGACCCACTCCTTGACGCGACACCTTCCTTTCCTTTGGGTGCCTGCGCACCGCAACGATGTAATGTTGATTACATGGCAACAGACGATGTGACGGCGCAGGTTCGCGGCTGGTTCACCGGCCGGCTCCCCGAGGACTGGTTCGCCAGTGCTCCCGAGATCATCAGGGACCGTGAGGAGATCGCGGTGCTGGGCACGCTGCCCGACCCGCCCGAGGACGTGCCCGAGGCCGAACGATCCGCCCTGATCGAGGGGCTGGCCAGGAGGTTCAGGGAGGAGACGCGCGAGCGGCGCATCGAGATCGCCAGGGAGGCCGAGCGCAAGTTCCGGCAGAAGGTCTCCTGGGGCGTGGTCTGCGGGGGCGAGACCGTGATGTTCACCACACTCTCCGTGCCCGTCATGACCCGCCTGCGCCAGTCGGAGCGGCAGGTCCTGGACACGCTCGTGGCCGCCGGCGTGGCCAGGAGCCGCAGTGACGCGCTCGCCTGGTGCGTGCGCCTGGTCGGCAAGAACACCGACACGTGGCTCGACGAGCTGCGCGACGCTCTCCAGCATGTCGACAGAGTTCGCTCCGCCGGGCCCGACGTCAATTCCTGAGACCACGCAGCGGAAACGGACCGCGCAATGGACTAAACCACTTCCGAAATTGGTTTAGACCAGCGCAATTGGACTGGACCACTGTGTGTTAATTCTCTTTTAAATCCGCTCCGCCTGGGTAGGCTCCCCCAATCGTCCAGGGCCACTGCCTGCGACGACGCCCGTGCCAATAGGTCTACGCCAATTGGCGTTCCGGCCGCTTCGTCGTTAATGATGACTGGGCCCTGAGAGAGTGGAGGAGTCACCGTCGTGTCCGTTTCCGTGGAAGTACCCGCACCGACCAGCAATAGCGAATTGGCCGCGTGGGTGAACGAGATCGCAGCCCTGACCCAGCCAGACCGGATCGAGTGGTGCGACGGGTCCGAGGAGGAGTGGACGCGCCTGACCAACCTTCTCGTCGAGCAGGGGACGTTCACGCGGCTGGCCGCGCGTCCCAACAGCTTCTACGCCAAGTCCGACCCCAGCGACGTGGCCAGGGTCGAGGACCGCACGTACATCTGCTCCGAGCGGGAGGAGGACGCGGGCCCGACGAACAACTGGATCCACCCGGCCGAGATGCGCCGGACGTTCGGCCAGCTGTTCAAGGGGTGCATGCGCGGCCGGACCATGTACGTCGTGCCGTTCTGCATGGGCCCGCTGGGCGGCGAGATCTCCCAGCTCGGGGTCGAGATCACCGACTCCCCGTACGTCGCCGTCTCGATGCGGATCATGACCCGCATGGGCGACCGGGCGCTGCGCCTGATCGAAGAGCGCGACCACGCAGACTTCGTCCGATGCGTGCACTCCGTGGGCGCCCCGCTCGAACACGGCCAGGTGGACGTGCCGTGGCCGTGCAGCTCCACCAAGTACATCAGCCACTTCCCCGAGACCCGCGAGATCTGGTCCTACGGCTCCGGGTACGGCGGCAACGCGCTCCTCGGCAAGAAGTGCTACGCGCTGCGCATCGCCAGCGTCATGGCCCGTGACGAGGGCTGGCTGGCCGAGCACATGCTGATTCTCAAGCTCACGCCGCCCACCGGCGAGACCCGCTACATCGCCGCCGCCTTCCCGAGCGCCTGCGGCAAGACCAACCTCGCCATGCTCCAGCCCACGATTCCCGGCTGGAAGGTCGAGACGGTCGGTGACGACATCGCCTGGATGCGGTACGGCGACGACGGCCGCCTCTACGCGATCAACCCGGAGGCCGGCTTCTTCGGTGTCGCGCCCGGCACCGGCCAGGTCACCAACGCCAACGCGATCAGGACGCTCTGGGGCAACAGCATCTTCACCAACGTGGCGCTCACCGACGACGGCGACGTGTGGTGGGAGGGCCTGACCGACGAGCCGCCGGCGCATCTGACCGACTGGAAGGGCCGCTCGTGGACGCCGGACAGCGGCGAGCCCGCCGCCCACCCGAATGCCCGCTTCACCACCCCGGCCTCCCAGTGCCCCACCATCGCACCCGAATGGCAGGACCCCAAGGGCGTGCCCATCTCAGCCATCTTGTTCGGCGGTCGCCGCGCCACCGCCGTGCCTCTGGTAACGGAGTCGCTGAGCTGGGAGCACGGCGTCTTCCTCGGAGCCAACGTCGCCTCCGAGAAGACCGCCGCGGCCGAGGGCAAGGTCGGCGAGTTGCGCCACGACCCCTTCGCCATGTTGCCGTTCTGCGGCTACAACATGGGCGACTACTTCGGCCACTGGCTGAAGATCGGCCGTCGCGAGGGCGCCGTGCTCCCTCGGATCTACTACGTCAACTGGTTCCGCAAGAACGCCGACGGCCAGTTCATCTGGCCCGGCTACGGCGAGAACATCCGCGTGCTCAAGTGGATCGTGGACCGGCTCAACGGCGAGGCCAAGGCCGTGCCGACCCCGATCGGACTGCTGCCGTCCGAGCTCGACACCGAAGGTCTGGACCTGTCCGACGATGACCTGCGCGCGCTGCTGTCCGTCGACCGCGACATGTGGCACGAGGAGGCGGCGCTGATCCCGGCCCACTTCGACAAGTTCGGCGATCACCTGCCGAAGGAGCTGTGGGACGAGTACCAGGCCCTGCTCGACCGCCTCGGAGCGGCGCGATAGGCCGGAGAGAGCGAGGGACGAGCCAACGGAGGTCGCAGCAAGCGCGACCATCAGCGCAGAGCGGCGCGATAGGCCGGAGAGAGCGAGGGACGAGCCAACGGAGGTCGCAGCAAGCGCGACCATCAGCGCAGAGCGGGTGGCGAGGGCTGATCGAAAACCCTCTTGTGCGGTACGGCGGCGCGGTCTTTAACTGATCGGGCCGCCGTATCGCGTGAGAGGGGACCACCGTGGAATTCGTCCTGCTCGCCGCCGCGCTCGGCGTGGCGTTACTGGTCAACGCGGCCGCGCAGCGGGTCGAGCGCGAACGGCGCCGTGTCAGCGAGGCCCGGCCCAGCGGCGCCGGGCACGCCCTGTCCCACTACGAGCTGGCATACCTGTCCGGCGGCCCCCGCAGAGCCATCAACACGGCGCTGGCCGTCCTGGCGACGGCCGGCGCCGTCCGCGTGTCACGGGGGTCGCAGGTCACCCCCGTGTACGGCGCACCGCCCTCGCCCGTGCCGATCGAGCAGGCCGTGCTCGACACGCTGGCCCCCAGGCCGGGCGGCCACCGGGCGAGCGAGCTGCGGCGGGCGCTGGCCGCGCATCCGGCGCTGGCCGAGCTGGCCGCCGGGCTCGAACGGCGCGGGCTGATCGTGCCGGAGCAGGCGTTCGCCAGGGCGTGGCGGCGCAGGGACCACCTGCAGATCGTCATGACCGGAGCGGCCGGCTTCGCGGTGGGCGCGCTCGTGCTCTCCGCCGTCATCGACATGAGCGGGCCGGCGTTCGTGGCCTTGTTGTTCTTCCTCGGGATCGCCCTCTACACCGGGGCCGCCGGGCTCGCCAGGCAGCGCCGCAGCCTGCGGAACGTCGTCACCCGGGAGGGCCGCGAGGTTCTGCGCGCGGCCCGTGGCCACCACCCACGCGGCTACCGCGACCAGAGCTCGCTGGCCCTGGCGGTGGGCGTGCCCGTCGCCCTGTACGGCCTGGCCGACGCCGGCGACCAGCTGCTCTGCGACGAGTTGGCGGCCGGGGACCCGAGCGGCGACTGCGCGGGGTCCTGCGGCAGCCACGGCGGCGGCGACGGGGCGACCTTCGGCAGCGATTCCTACGGTGGCGCGGACTTCGGCGGCGGATCATCCAGCTGTGGCAGTGGCAGCTCCTCCAGCTGCGGCAGTTCGTCCGGCGGTGGGTCCAGCTGCGGCGGGGGCGGTGGCGGCTGATGGAACGGGCCCAGAACTGTATCCGCGCAGACGGAACCTTTACCTCTGCTTTATACGTCTTCCCGGTACCCAGCCCATCGGGCTGCACGGAGGGGAGGCCTGAATGGACCTGATCCTGCTGATCGTCTCGGTGGCGCTGGCGGCGCTCGCCCTCTCCACCGCCACTGCGCTCAAACGCGAACACGCCGCCGCCCGCCAGGCCGACACGGGCCCCCGCCTCCGCGAGCTCGGCCACTACGAGCTCGCCTACCTGGCGGGAGGCGCGTACCAGGTGGCGGAGACGGCCATCGCGCTGCTGGCGGGTTCGGGGGACCTGCGCGTGTCCCGCGGCGGCCGGGTGCACCAGGTGCACTCCAGCGTCGTCTCGCGCGAGCCCATCGAGGAGGCGGTCCTGGGTGTGGTCGCCTCCCGCTCGGGGCTGCCCGTGAGCGCGCTCAGGATCGAGACCACGCGGACGCTGGCCATGGACGCGCTCGACCGTCACCTCGAAGGACTGGGGCTGATCCAGGCCGACGACGCCCTCGTCCGGGCCGGCCGGCTGAGCGCCCGGCTGCGGACGCTGTCCGGGATGGCGTTCGCATTCGTGGCCGGGGCGGTGCTGGTCCTGATCCAGGGGGTGAGCCTGCTGGCGGCGCTCGCGCCGGCCCTCCTGGCCGTCACGGGGCTGATGGCGGCGATCGACGTCCGGAGGCACCGGCGCGCCGCGCGGGTCACGCTGACGCCGTCGGGACAGGAGACGCTCGACGTGGCCAGGCGGGACAACCCCCGCGGCACCGCCGAGGGGCCTGTCGCGATCGCGCTGTACGGCCTCGGCGAGGTGCGGGATCCCGACCTCCAGGTCGAGCTCACCGCGAGCACGGGCCGGCGTAGGCGCCGGGGCGGCGGCGCGTACGTGGTCGGCGCCGGAGGCTGCAGTGGAGCGGGCGGCAGCTCACCATCGAGCGGATCGAGCTGCGGAGGCGGATCGTCCAGCTGCGGCGGGGGTTGCGGTGGCGGTTGCGGCGGCAGCTGATGGCCGAGCTGGCAGGGGGGCCGAGTTGATCGGCAACAGGGCTGACATGGCCGGGGGACCACGAGGCGAGAGCGCCGCGACGGCGCCGGCAGGAGCACGGAGCGAAGGGACGGGGATGGCGGGGGCCGAGACGCGAGACGAGAGGACCGGGATGACGGGGGCTGGACTGCGTGGTGAAGGGGCGAGGATGGCGGAGCTGGGTGTGGGGATCGGCTGGCGGGCCGAGCTGGACCTGACGATCGAGCGGATGGACGGTGTCGACTTCGTCGAGGTGATCGCCGAGAACCTCAAGCCCGCCAACCTGCCCGAGTCGCTGCGCGTGCTGCGGTCCAAGGGCGTGCCGGTGATCCCGCACGGGGTGTCACTCGGCATCGGAGCGGCCGAGCCGCCGTCCCCGGCCAGGCTCGCCCACCTGGCCTCCTGCGCCGAGGCGCTGGACGCGCCGCTGGTCAGCGAGCACCTGGCCTTCGTACGGGGCGGCGGCATCGAGGCGGGCCACCTGCTGCCCGTGCCGCGTACCCGGGAATCCCTGCGGGTCATCACGGCGAACGTGCGCCGGGCCCAGGACGCGTTGCCCGTCCCCCTGGCGCTGGAGAACGTCGCGGCCATCTTCGGCTGGCCCGACGACGAGCTGACCGAGGGGCAGTTCCTCGCCGAATTGGTGGAGAGCACCGGGGTCGGACTGCTCATCGACGTGGCGAATCTCTACACCAACCAGTTCAACCTGGGCCTGTCGGCGGTGGACGCGCTCGACGCCCTCCCGCTGGAGCACCTCGCCTACGTCCACGTGGCCGGCGGGTACGAGCACCGCGGCCTCTGGCATGACACGCACACCACGGCCGCGCCCCAGCCGGTGCTCGACCTCCTCACCGAGCTGTGTGCCCGGGCCACCCCGCCGGGCGTGCTGCTGGAGTGGGACGACGAGTTCCCGAGCGACGCGGCGCTGGGGGAGGAGCTGTCCAAGATCAGGACGGCGATGTCCCTGGCCGGGGAGGTCCGGTGACGCTCGATTCGCAGGCGGGCATGACCGAGGCCCAGGCGCGGTTGGCGGAGGCTCAGGCACGGCTGGTCGCGGCTCTCGTCGCCGGGGGTGACATTCCTGACGGCTTCGACCCGGAGCGGATGCGGGCGCAGGCGGCGAGCCTGGTCGCCAAGCGGCGCGGCATCGTGACCAGGATCCGCCCTGACACCGCCCTGGCCGCCGGGCCCGACCTGGCGTCGGAGTTCGCCGCCTACGCGCGCTCGCGCACCGCGCCGCCGCCCAACTACCGCACCGACGCCGACGACTTCGCCGCCTGGCTACGCGAGCGCGGCCGGATGCCGGACCCGCCCAGCCGGAAGCCCCGCTGGTGGTCCCGACTCCTGCCATAGGCACCCACATCAAAGGCCAGGAAGTGGGAGAACGGCTGGGCGGCGCGTCCGGGTTTAGGGGACTTTCGGGG
>NZ_VCKY01000290.1 GCF_005889735.1 Nonomuraea turkmeniaca | reverse complement strand
CCCGGTCGGGCATGCCACGGGAGAAGAGGTACTCCGCCGGCGCCGCTCTCCGAGACGACACGACCAGCGCCCCGCGCCGGGGCGACGTCGGCCGCCGCGTCCCAGGCGGCCGACGGAAACGATCTGAGCGCCTGCAAGGACGCCGACTGCGAGGTCGGCATCCAGGCAGGCGACCGGCTCCCCATCGGCAAGCGGTTCGGCGTCCAGCGGCTCACCATCAGCGACCTCCGTCCGGACGAGGTCAGGATCACGCTCTTGGGCTTCTCGGGCGGGTTGCGTGTCGAGGGCATGAACGTCAGCGTCAGCGGCAACTGTGTCAACGGCCGCTGCCGCGACGAGGGCAAACTCACCCTGACCCCCGGTCACCCCGGCCGCATCAACGACATGCGGCTGGAGTTGAGCCACCTCGCCGGTGACCGCGCCGTTCTCCGGCTCTCGCCGAAGTGAGCGGGGTCCTACAGCGAACCGTTCTCCCAGGGGCCGGTGATGGCGAACGTGATGCCGGGCGACTGGATGTTGGCGAACAACCACCCGCCGTCCCTGCTGTCGAACACCGACCCGCACCACTCCGAACCGGTGTAGTTGCCGGGCGCCACGGACTTGCCCGGCACGCCGCCGGCCGGGATGACGACCGCGTTCTCCGCGAACGGGAAGATCTCCCCGTCGGTGGTGAGCCCGTGCAGGTACTCCACCCCGGACCCGTCCTCGCACAACACGATGCCGCCGCGCGGGCTGACGCAGATGTTGTCGGGGTTGTTCAGCACGGCGGCGTTCGGTGAGGCGAACAGCACCCGCATGGTGTTGCCGGCGATCTCGTACTCGAACACCTGGCCCTGACCGGCGGGGCCGCCGCTGGTGCTGACGATGTAGATCTTGCCGTCGTGGTACCAGGCGCCCTCGAGGCGGGCGAACGAGGCGCCGCCCTTGGCGATGCCCTGCCGGACGACGCTGGTCTCGTCCGCGCCGGGGTCGGGGTTGTCGATGGCGACCCAGCCGATCTCGGGGTAGGAGACGCCGGTGCCGTCCTTGTAGGTGATGTACGGCGATGGGCCGATCGTCATCATCTCCAGCACGCCGCCCTGCGCCAGGTCGCCCTTGACCTTCGGGCGGAAGCGGTAGAAGCCGCTGGGGGTGGCGTCCTCGGTCTCGTACACCCAGCCGGTCTCCGGGTCTACGGCCACGGCCTCGTGCGAGAAGCGGCCCATCTCCTTGTACGGCTTGGCGTCGCTGACCTTGTCGTGCGGCACCTCGAAGATGTAGCCGTGCCGGACGTCGCCGTTGATCTCCGTGGTCTCCTCGCACGACAGCCAGCTGCCCCACGGGGTCGGCCCGCCGGCGCAGTTGCGGATGGTGCCGCCCAGGCTCGCCCAGCTCTCCAGGAACTCGCCCTTGCGCGTGTCGAAGATCAGCGACGTGGTCCCGCCGCCGGCCGCCGGGTTGTAGGCGGGTTCGACGAAGGCGCCGCGGTAGCTGCCCACCTCGTGGTTGCGGACCAGGACCGTCCAGTGGCCCTTGCCCGCGCCGCCGGCGCCGCCGGCCTGCGTCCTGTCCTTGAGCGCGTCGCTGGGCTGGAACGCGGCCATGCCGTCGTGCGCGCCAGGCGTGGGACGACCGTCGCTCATCCGGTCGCCGGTCCAGCCGTGGGTCACGTACTCGAACCCGCGGGGCAGTTTGAGCAGCTCCAGGCCGGTGGTGTGGTCCTTCACCGGGGACAGCGGCCCGTAGTCGGGGCTGAAGGCCCGCTTCACCATCGTGGAGGCGTCCGCAGTGCGCGCGGACAGCGCCGCCAGCGGCCCGCCCGCCACCACGCCGAGGGTGGCGGCCGTCAGGCCTCTACGCAGGAATCCCCGCCGGTCGATGTCGCTCATGGTCAAGCTCCTTGCTCACGAGGGCGCCACTGGGTCGAACACCCAGCGAGTCACCCTCCTGCCTCCCGATGTCAGTACGGCGAAACGGAGATGTCCCACGCCTTAACGCGACCTGGGAAGCGCGAACGGGGCCGGCGCGAGGTAGGAAGAGAGAGACGCACAGGAGGAGTCGACGATGACGTCCAAGAGCCGTGAGGAACGCCTACGCCGATACTGGGACAAACATTCCGCCTCGTACGACCGGCAAATGGCGTTCTTCGACCGCCGGTTCTTCGGCGACACCCGTTCGTGGATCTGCGGGCAGGCCAGTGGCGACACGCTCGAGGTCGCCATCGGCACGGGCCTGAACCTGCCGCTCTATCCCGAAGGCGTCCGGCTGACCGGCGTCGAGTGGAGCCCGGCCATGCTGGGCCTCGCCCGGCGCCGGGCGTCCGGGCTCGGCCTGCGCGCGGACCTGCACGAGGGGGACGCCCAGGCGCTCGTTTTCCCCGATGCCACCTTCGACACCGTGGTGTGCACGTTCTCGCTCTGCGGGATCCCCGACCACCGGCGGGCGATCGGCGAGATGGCACGAGTGCTCCGGCCCGGCGGGCTCCTGCTGCTCGCCGACCACGTCGCCGCGTCACCCTGGCCGGTCCGCCTGGTGCAACGCCTGCTCGAAGTGGTGACCGTGCCCACGGGCGGCGAGCACTTCCTGCGCCGCCCCATCCGGCTGCTGCCCGAGCACGGTCTCGTCGTCGAACGTCATGACCGCTTCAAGCTGGGCATCGTCGAACGCCTCGCCGCACGCAAGCCTGCCTGAACGGGGGTCAGCGCTCGACGGCCAGCCGTACGCCGAGACCGATGAAGATGCCGCCGGTGGCGATGTCGACCTTGCGGCGGGCGGCATGCCGGCGGCGCAGCCAGCCGCCGATCCGCCCCGCGAGCACGCCCACCATGCCGTCCACCACGAACTCCAGCGCGATGAGGATGGCGCCGAGGATCGCGAACTGCAGCCAGACCTGGCCCAGCTCAGGGTTGATGAACTGCGGGAGGAAGGCGATCGTGAAGGTGACCATCTTCGGGTTCAGCAGGTTCGTCAGCAGTCCGCTGGTGAACGCCTTGCGACCGGGCAGCGCGCCCCCGACTGCCACGGTGATCTCGCTGTCGACGCCCTTGCGGTTCCGCAACATCTGCACGCCGAGGTAGATCAAGTACGCGGCTCCGACGACGCGCACCACGGTGAAGGCGACCGGCACCGCCTCGAAGAGGGCCGCCAGTCCGGCCGCCGCCACGGCGACGTGAATCGCCTCGCTCGTGGCCACCCCGGCCGTGGCGAGCAGACCGGCCCGCGGGCCGCCACGCATCCCGCAGCCCAGGACGAACAGCATGTCCGGCCCGGGAGTGATCATGGCGATGAGTGTGGTCATCGTGAAGAGCGCGAGAAGGTGCGAGTCGATAGGCATGAACACATCGTCTCAAATCGGGCGCGGCGGCTGGGGGCCGCCGATGATCTCTTCGCGGGTCAGGGCCGCCAGCACCTGTACGGCGCGCAGGAACCCGTGCCGGTCTTCCGCGGGCAACAGGGCGAGCAGCCGGTCCTCATTGGCCTGGATCTCGCCCTGGGCCGACCGGTAGAGCGCCCGGCCCGCGTCGGTGAGCGACAACAACCGGGCGCGGCGGTCGGCCGGGTCCGGCTCGCGCGCGATCAGCCCGGCTTCCTGGAGTTTGTCGAGTGTGCCGATGATCCGGGTCTTGTCGGCGCCGATGGCCTCGGCGAGCGCGGCCTGCGTACGGACCGGGCTGTCGCACAGGGCCCCGAGCACGGCGTAACCCCACATCGAGATCCCGTGCCGCGCCAGCACCGGGAGCTCGGCGGCGACGAGAGACCGGACCAGATGGTGCAGCGATGCGCCGAGGTCAGGGCGAGCCATACCTTGAAAATACACCTTTGACAGATAATAAGCAGGTTGAAATCATAAGCGCATGAATATATTTGGCAATGGTATCAAGCTGCTCCGCAATGCCGAGCTCGCGCAGAAGGTCGACTACGCCTACGCGTCCGTCGCGGACGCGCCAGTGCGAACGGTGTGGGTGGCGGGGGCCTGCCCGCTCGACGCCGACGGCCGGACGGTGGCGGCCGGGGACTATGCCGGGCAGACCCACCAGGTGATGCGCAACCTCGTCACCGCGTTGCGCGGGGCCGGCGCCACATTGACCGACATCGCGAAGACCACGGTCTATGTGGCGTCCTCCAGGCAGGCCGACCTGGTGGCGGCGTGGAACGTCTACCGCGAGTACATGGGCGCCCACGACGTGCCCAGCACTCTGCTCGGCGTGACGGTGCTCGGATACGAGCACCAGCTGGTCGAGGTAGAGGCGGTGGCGGTGTTGCCCGTTGAGCCGCTCAGGGCAGGTTGAGCGGTGTGGTCACGAACAACTCCCAGCCGTCCGAGCCGTCGAAACCCGTCCAGGCGATCACCGGACGGCCGTGACCGTCCAGCGCCATGGCCAAAACCTGACCGGCATCTCCCTGGGACGTCGTGACCGGGGTCGGCGTGCAGCGTGTCCCCGTGCAGGCGGCGACGACTATCCGTTCGCGGTCGAGGTCGCGGAAGGCCACCAGCGCCCGCCCGCCCCGGTCCAGCACCATCGCCAGGGCTCCGTGGTCGTGACCGGGCTCGGACAGCGTGGCCCTGCCGGCCTGTGAACATTCGCGGGTGCGGCAGTCGAGCAGCTTGATCGCGCCGTCGGCCGAGTCGCGGTAGGCGATCAGTGGACGGCCGTCTGGGCGGATCACCATGGCGGTTTCCGCACCTTCCGGACGGCCGGCGGAGGACTCGGGCGCACCGCTCCGGACGGGCCGTCCCATGCGTGCCTGGACGCAGGCGGGGTCGTCACACGAGATCACGTAGATCGTGCCGGTTTCGCGGTCGACGCGGACCAGGACGGGGCGGTCGTCGGGGCCCACGCCGGCGAGGAGGCCGTGTCTGTCGAGCACGAATGTGTCGGCGGGCAGCTTGGCGACCTCCTTCGTGCGCGGACGGGTGCAGGCCGGATCGTCGCAGGTGGTGATCAAGAGCACCTCCCTGTCGACGTCGTTGTCTTCCAGCGGGAGCTCGTGGAGCTGAGCGACCAGCAGGCCGCCGCCGGGCCGTGCCGCCAGGGCGGCCATCCTGTTCCGGGTCGCCCACGTCACCTCCGTGATGGGCTTGCCGCCGGGCGCCGGGGCGCAGGCCATCGCGTCGCAGATCAGCAGCCCGAGCCGGGCGCGCCAGTTCTCGTCCAGCTCCCGTGCATCCTCGTCCACCGCCCAGGTGGTCACGACGATGCGGCCGTCCGGCAGCCGGGCACTTGCCGCCGCGGGCTCATGATCGACGTTGACCGGCTCGGCCCAGGAGAACCGGGTGCCGGCGCACCTGCTGTCCGCGCAGGTCAGCAACCTCGCCTCAGCGAGATGGTCCATGAGCATGACCATGCGCCCGCCCTGCCCCGCGTGCAGGGCTTGCAGATCCGACCAGCCGAGCCTCGGCTTCGGACGCCCGTCCTCCGCGGACTCCTCGTGGCCCGGGTTGACCACCCAGTTCTCCGTGACGGCCGTCTGGGAGACCTCCAGCCAGCCGAGCGGGTTGACCAGCACCGCGCCCCCGTACAGGAGGCTCGGCAGGAGGAGCGTCGCAAGCACCGGCACCGGCCTGGGCGGACGCGGCGCGCTCTCGGGCAGGCCGTCGACGACCTCATGGAACTCGGCGATCGTCCCCTTGATGACCAGACGGTGCAGGTACAGGCGCGCGATCACGGCCGAAACGACCAGCACCGCCCCCGACCACACCAGCACTGGCGTACCAGGCGTGCCGATCAGCTGGAATCCCCCGTTGACCACCGCCGCCGCCCCGTCCACGACAGAAGCCAGCGCCAACGCCGCGAGCAGGCCGATCGGCAGGAACACCGGCAGGCCAGGCACCATCAGCCCGAGCAGGTGCCGCGCCGCGAACGCGTAGGCCAGCCAGAGCACTCCGCCGCGCCGTGTCTCGGCCCGGGCCTCCATGTGGCGACCCTCTCCGAGGGCGGGGCCCGCACTGGTGAGCCGGCTCATCGCCGGTCCCGTCGCCGCAGGTGGAACCAGTCTTGGGCGGGTTCGGTGAGGCGTTGCGTGGCACCCACGTCCGCTACCAGAAGGCCGAGCACGCCCCACCAGAATGCGGGTTCGTCCAACAGTTGATCAGGCCCGGACATGGAGGCCTCCAACGGAGGGGTATGGCGTGAGCCTAGATTCCGTGGTGTGCCGTGCACGAGGCCGAAGACCTCATCGGCATCGGATCGAACCCGCGGCGGGACGGGTTCCGTACATCAGTTCCGGGCGCGGACGGCGTCGATCGACTCGGCCACCGCGGTGACCCGGTGCGCGGCGGCGGCGATCACGGGGTCGCCGGACGCGTGCGCGGCGCATCTGCCGGCGATCTGGTGCAGCCGCTCGGCCAGCACCGTCCACGCGGCCTCCCGCCAGGGGACCACGTTGTCCATCAGGTAGTACATCTCGAAGGCCGGTCCCGCGGTGCGTCCCGGATGCGCGGGACCCACCGGCCGCCGGGCCAGTTCGGTGCCGAGCGGCCGCAGCACTCCCGCCATCATCGTGATCGCCGCGTCGATCAGCACGTCGAGCTCCTCGTCGCTCTCGTCGGTGTGGGTGAAGAAGCGCGTGAGCAGCCACAGGATCGCCTCGTACGCGAGGTTGCACAGCTCGGCCAGCGCCAGCGTGCCGGGGTCGCCGATCAACGTCTGCGGCTCCCGCACGTCGAAGGGCTGGCGGGTGAACGCGCCGAGCGCGGGATGGGCGGGCTCGAAGTCCGGATCTGCGGCCCGCAGCGCGGCGTACTCCTCCCAGATCTTCAGGAAGCGGCCGTAGTGCGCGTCCTGCCAGTCTCCCTGCGCACCCTCACCCTGCTCGATGATCTCGTCGATGGCCGCGCACGCCGACTTGAGGTCGGTCACCGCCACCATCTCCGGCCAGTGGAACAACTCCGGAGTGGCCTGCGCCCTCGGCGAGCCGCAGAACACCTGCTCCTCCCCGACACCGGCGACCAGAGCGGTCAAGCCGTCCTTGATGCCGCGATAGAGATGCCCGACGGTGGCGAACTCCTGCGCCCGGGGGAAGATCTCGCCCGGCACGATGGGCTCGGGCGGCGGATCACAGGAGATGAATCCGGCCGCGTCCTCCCGCCGCATGCCCTCGGGCCGTTCGAGGAAGAGGAAGTGGGTCAGGGGCCGCCTCGCCGAAGGGTAACAACCGCATCTGGATCGAGGGCGGGAACGGGCCGCACGACTGCGGGAAGTTGGGCCGGCCGAAGGTGGGCGCGGCGCCGATGGCCGCCATCAGGTTGGCGACCAGCGCGAGATGGAGCATCTCCTGTACGGCGATGCCGTGGAGCTCCTTGCGCCAGCGGTCGACCACGGCCTGCTGCTCGCCGGTGAGCCCTTCGGTCTTGAGGCTGAACTCGGCGAACAGGTACTGACACATGATCATGTGCTCGAGCTGGGAGGCCTGGATGAGCAGGTACCACACGTGCTCGCGGTGCTCGATGACGATCGGGGGCTCAGTCATGAATTACAGAATTACACAGGATGCCACCCTCGTCACCGTCACGCCGGCGGCGACGGAACAGGGCGCCGGTAAGCGCCGGGCGGGACGCCGTACTCGCGCTTGAACGCCTTGGCGAAGGCGAACTCCGAGGTGTAGCCGACACGTTCGGCCACCGTCCGCACCGAGGCGCCGGGCTCGCGCAGCAGCCGGCCCGCGCTGGTCATCCGCCACCACGTCAGGTACGCCATCGGCGGCTCCCCGATCAGCGTGGTGAAGCGCTGCGCGAACACCGATCGGGACAGGCCGCTGCGGGCCGCCAGCTCCGCCACCGTCCACGGATGGCCGGGCCGGGCGTGCATGTCGTGCAGGGCCCGGCCGACGGCGTGGTCGGCGAGCGCCCGCGCCCACCCGGACGGCGTGTCGTCGGCGGTGGCCCGCTCCTCCACCCAGGCACGCAGGAGGTACAGCAACATCGCGTCCACCAGGGAGGGCACGATCCCGTCGCCACCGGGACGGGGCCGGGCGAACTCGGCGGCGAGCAGGTCGACGAGGCGGCCGAGCTCGGCGTGCGCGGACAGGCGCACGAGCCGGGGCAACTCGCGCATCAGGGGATGCGGCCGGGCGCGGTCGAGCTGGTACGCGCCGCAGAGCAGGATCGTCCGCGCTCCGGGGCCGTCGACGTGGACGCGGCCGATCGGCGAGGAGGGATCCGGGCGTTCGGGGGCGAAGTCGGTCAGCGGGGTGTCCGGGGCGTCGGCCAGGGCGTGCGCGCTCCCATCGCGGAGGAAGACCACGTCGCCGGGGCCGAGCGCGAGCGGTGGATCGTCGCCGGGCGGCAGGAGCACGCACGTGCCCTCGAGCACGACATGGAACGACGTGCCGGTGATCGCCGGGAAGCGCAGGCCCCAGGGAGCGCGGACGTCGGTACGCGCCGAGCGGGTGCGGCCGGTTCGCATCGCGGCGAGCGCGTCAGAAAGCACGTCCATGAGACAGGACTATAAGACATGTTCTCCGGATTCTGAGGCATTCATCGTCCGATCTCCAGCTCCTACTCTCGTCTCAGACGAAGGGAGAAGCATCATGAAGATTCTGGTGATCGGGGCAAGCGGAAAGACCGGCAGGCCGGTGGTGGAGGCGCTGGCGGAGCGCGGTGTGGAGGTGCGCGCGGCCCTCCGCACCCCCGCCCCGGACGGGGTGCGTTTCGACTGGGCCGACCCCGGCACGTGGCAGGAGGCGCTCCGGGGCGTCGACGCGTTGTACGTGGTCGGCCCCTACATGCACCCCGACCGGCCGGGCCTGGTCGGGGACCTGCTGGCGGCGGCGCCGCACGCGCGGCGGGTCGTGCTGCTGTCGGTGCTGGGCGTCGAACTGCTGCCCGACACGATCCCGATGGCCAGATGGGAGGCGGACGTGCGGGCCTCGGGGAAGGAGTGGACCACCCTGCGGCCGAACTGGTTCCAGCAGAACTTCGGCGAGGGCTTCGCCGCATCCCCTCTGCGCGACCTCGGAGTGCTGGCACTGCCGGCCGCCGACGCCCCGGTGGGCTTCGTCGACACCCGCGACATCGCGGAGGTGGCGGCCGCCGCACTCACCGAAGACGGCCACGCGGGCCAGGTCCACGTCGTCACCGGCCCGGAAGCGCTCACGCACTCCCAGGCGGTGCGGATCCTGGGCGAGGCCGCCGGCCGGGAGCTCCGGTACGCGGCCCTCGACCCGGACGAGCACGTGACCGGGATGCGGGCGGCGGGCCTCGACGAACGTTCGGTCGCCTGGCAGCGGGGCCTGTTCCAGCTCATCCGCGACGGCCGCAACGCCGTGGTGACCGACACGGTCGAACGCGTCACCGGCCACCCGGCGCGGCCGCTGGAGGCGTACGCGCGTGAGCAGGCGCCCGTGTGGCGGCGTCCGCCCCTGCCGCCCGCACCACGCCCGTGAACGCGCCGGTCGCCGCTGCTCGACGGCGGTCAGGACGCCCGGTGCGCACCCGCCTACCAGCGGTTGCGGGCCTCCTCCGCCCAGCCGGTCAGGCCGTCGAGATCCACCCAGGTGCCGTCGCCGGCCTGGGCCCGCCCGGAGAAAAGGCCGAAGCACTGGTGCGTCTCGCTGCCGACCAGCCCCAGCTCGGTGCGGGACACCTTCTCATGGAACGGGTGGAACTCCACCTCGGCCCGCGGGCCGGTGATCCGCCACGGGCGCAGCCAGTCGCCCCGGTCATAGGACCACTCCAGCTCATCGCCGATCTTGTGCAGCCGGCCCGCGACGAACAGCGCGTTCTCGGTCGAGCCGGTGCCGTCGGTCCACCTGCCGCCGAGCTGGATCGCCCGGCCGGGCCCGCTGCCGGCGGCCCAGTTCCACGTGACCGAGTACGGCCACTTCCCGCGTCCGTGGTCCAGCACCGCGAACGAGTCCGACTCGGCGATCGTGACCTCGCGCGACTCCAGCCGCAGCCGCCCGCGCACCGGGCGGCCGACGTCCTTGACCGTGTACTGGAACCGGTTCGGCCCCCACGGCACCACCACGCCGAGCGATTCGTGTCCCTCCGGCAGCGGCACCTCCAGGTCCATCTCGACACCGGGCGCGACAGCCCGGATCACGGTGCCGTCCGGTCCCTGGCGTATGTCGATCGCCACGCCACCGCCGCGTACGAACGCCGTCCCGGCTCCGCTGCGCTCGGGGAACGAGGCGCCGCGGGCCAGCGGCACCACCGCCTCCTCGCTGATCTCCACGCCCGTGGCCCGGTCGAGCACGTAGACGCCGTGGACTCCCGCGTAGTCCAGCGAGGAGGCCACCAGGCCGATGATGTGGCGGGGCGTGACGATCCCCCAGTACTCCCAGCGCTTGCGCCGCCCCCATCCGCGCAGGTTCGCCCGGTGCAGGGGCCTGCGGGTCCAGCCGACCGCGTCGGGGTTGAGGCGACCGTCCGGCAGGCACAGGTCGACCGGGACGGTGATCTCCCGCTCATGGGTGGTCATGGAACCTGCGCCTCTCGGTGATCGGGCGGACGAGGTCGGCGGGGCGCTCGATGCCCCGCGCTGGGGCCGTCTTGGTGGGGCGGTCGATCACGAAAGCCACACCCCGGTGTCGGCGGGCAGCAGGTCTCCATCCAGCGGTCCGCTGGCGAGCAGGACGTCGCGGCGCCGGAGCAACGGCACCGGCTCGGCGCCGAAGTTCACCATGAGCGCGAAGCCGGGCTCGCGGCTGAAGGCCAGCACACCTGGCGGGGAGTCCAGCCACGTCAGATCGCCGTCGCCGAGCGCGGGATGGCGGCGGCGGATGGCGAGCGCGGCGCGGTAGAGACGCAGCGTGGACAGAGGGTCGGCCTGCCGCCTGGCCACGGTCAGCGCCGCCCAGTCCGCCGGCTGCGGCAGCCACGTGCCGCGCGTGCCGAACGCGTACGGCGGGGCAGTGCCCGACCAGGGCAGGGCACCCGGGAGCCGTCCCTGCCGATGAACGCGCGCAGGGTGCGCTCGAACATGGGATCCTGCCTCGGCATCGATCAGGACCTGGTCCGCGCCCCGACTCCAGAGCTGCTGCTCGGCCAGGTGGCTCATCGAACACTGCGGATCCTCCAGATCAGGCAGGCCCCCAGGGCGGCGAAGCCCGCCGCGACGGCGTACATGAGCGGATAGCCGCCCGCCGAGGTGACCAGGGGCGCGGCGATCACCGGCCCGAGCGTGCCGGAGGCGGAATTGGCCAGGCTCACGATGCCGAGGTCCTTGGCCCGGTCGGCGTCGGCGGGCAGGAGCTGGGTCACCATGGCCTGGTCGACCGCGGCGAACATGCCGTAGCCCGCGCCGAGCAGGACGCTCGCCACGATGGCTGCGCTCCAGCTGGTCAGGAACGTCAGGACCAGCCCGGCCGCGGCCATCGTGAGGCCGCCGGCGAAGACGGCGGGCCTGCGGTTTCCTGACCGGTCCGACAGCCAGCCCGCCAGCAACGTGGGCGCGACGCTGCTCAACGTGAAGACCGCCACCAGGACCACGACGCCCTGCTCCACGGTGGAGCCGGGGAATAGCCGCTCGTAGCCGACGGCATCGCGCAGGAAGTACTGCAGATAGCCGATCGCCATCGCGAGCGTGAGGGTGATCATGAGGCGGCTCGTCCAGGCCCAGGCGAAGTCGGGATGCCTGCGCGGGCTCACCCAGAGGCTTCGCAGCAGGGACGTCAGGCCGAGCGGCGGGAGACCGGCAGGATCGGCGGGGGGCTCGCGGGTGAACAGGCCGAACGGCAGCACCAGCAGCAGCACCAAGGCCGCCATTGCCAGGAACCCCGCCCGGGGCCCGGTCGCCAGGACGGTGACCACCACCCCGCCCAGC
>NZ_VCKY01000028.1 GCF_005889735.1 Nonomuraea turkmeniaca | reverse complement strand
GGGTCGGGGAGGGTGTAGCGCTCGAGCCAGCCGGCCTCGTCCAGGTCGGACACGACGAAGGCGTCGCGCCGGTCGGCGCGTACGGCGAGGTCCAGCAGGACGGTGCGGCCGCTTTCCCCCTGCGGGAACGATGTGCCCAGTAGGCGGCCGGCCGCGTCGAGGGAGGTCGCCACGATGACCGGCGGCGGGGGCAGCTCCGTCGCGCGGGCGCCGGTCTCGATGACGACGCCGAGGTCGCGGGCGTGGGCGGCGAGCCGGGCGATGAGGCCGTTCCAGCCCCCGGTCAGATACCTGGCGGGCGGGCTCGGCGCGAACACCCGCAGCAGCCGCTCCCAGACGAAGGCGGCCGACAACCGGCCCGGGTCCGCGTCGAAGGTCGCCACGCCCATCAGGTTCGCGGTGACCGTCGCGGCCTCCTCCCCGTGCCGGCCGCGGACCCAGGTGGCGAAGTCGGCGTCGACCGGCGCGTGCAGGCGGCGGTGCGCCAGCACCCGCAGCAGGGCGAGCGGCGGTACGCGGCGCAGCCGGCCGTCCCTGCGGAAGCGGAAGCCGGCCAGGGCATTCAGGGGAACGTTCGCGTACGGGCCGATCAGGTCCCGGTCGGCGAGCCATCGCCACCAGGGTCCGTCGCTGTAGAGCACATGCGGACCGTCATGGGCGACGTACGGTCCCGTGGTGGCGCGGGCGCGGCCGCCGAGCGCGGCGTGGGCCTCCAGGAGGTGGACCCGCGCTCCTGCTTCGGCACATGTGATGGCGGCGACGAGACCGGCGAAGCCGCCACCGACGACATTGATCGTTACCATGACCAGGTGACGAAACAGGCCGGGATCGTGTGACATGGAGGACTTGGAGCAGCACCGCCGCTACCTGTTCGCCGTCGCCTACCGGCTGCTGGGCAGTGCGGCCGAGGCTGAGGACGCCGTCCAGGAGGCCTTGCTCCGGCTGCACACGTCGGCGCCCGCCGACCTCGAGCACCCCCGGGCCTGGCTGACGACGGTGACGTCGCGGATCTGCCTGGACATGCTCGGCTCGGCCCGCGCACGCCGGGAGACCTACGTGGGCACCTGGCTGCCCGAGCCGATCGCCGCCGTCGATGACACCGACCTCGGCGACGCCAGCGCGCTGCGGGAGTCCGTACGCACCGCCGTCCTGCTGGTTCTCGAGACGCTCAGCCCCGCCGAGCGGGTGGCGTTCGTGCTGCACGACGTGTTCGGCATGGAGTTCGATCAGGTCGCCGCCGTGGTACGGCGCACACCCAGCGCGTGCCGGCAGCTGGCGTCGCGAGCGCGGCGCCGGGTCCGGGACCAGGCACCGCAGCGGGCGCACGTCTCCGCCGCGGAGCATCAACGGGTCGCCGCCGCGTTCCTGAAGGCCAGTGCGGACGGGGACGTCGCCGCCCTGGTCTCGCTGCTCGACCCGCGGGTCGTGCTCCGCTCCGACGGCGGCGGGGAGGTTCGCGCCGCGCGTTTCCCGGTACATGGGCCGCAGCAGGTCGTGGCGCTGCTGTCCGGGCTCGGCCGCCGGTACGCGGGGGTGCGGTCCGTACCGGTGGCGCTCGCCAGTGGCGAGGGAATCGTCCTGGTGCTGGACGGCGACGTGATCGGCGTGGCCGGCGTCGAGATCGACGCCGGCCGGATCACCGAGCTGAACCTCGTCGTCAACCCGAAGAAGCTCCGGCGCTTCGCCCAAGGCTCGTGAGCCAGAGCTCGCCGCCGGACGGCGCGGCCAGGTCGGCGAGCACGGCGGCGTGGTCGGAGGGCCACGCGCCCTCGACGGGCCGATCACCAGCGCGGCGTACGGAGCGGACGTGGCCGAGGCCGCCGGGGCCCGGCGGGCCGACGTGAATGTAGTCGATGCGTCCGGCCGGCTCGTAGGTTCGCGCGGTGTAGGGGTTGGCGGGGTCCCAGGTGGCCGACGGCTCGGCGGGGTCGGCGTACTCCCAGGCGTCCAGCAGGACCTGGCCGGGGACGACAGGGGCGGTTCTGTACCCGCCCAGCAGCCGCATCTCGTCGGAGTCCGGCAGGGCGTTGTAGTCGCCGGTGACCACGGCGGGGAAGGCGGTGCGGTCCTGGTGGGCGGCGACGAACCGGGCCAACGCGGTCACCTGGGCGCACCGGACCGCGGACTCGTACGGGGCGGAGTTGAGGTGGGTGGTGAAGAAGGCGACCGGGTGTCCGGGAGCGTCCACGAGGGTGTACAAGGCCTGGTGGCCGTCGTCGCGGCCGCCCGTTGTGGGGAGCCGCAGCGTGGCGCGGTCGATGATCGGCCACCGGCTGAGGACGGCGTCGCCGACGCCGGCCGTCGAGCCGCCGAGGCGTTCGCGCCAGCGGCCGGGCCGGTCGGAGGCCGCCCACGTCCAGTGCATGCCCAGCCGGTCGGCGAGCCATCCCGCCAGGTTCTCGTCGTCGTCGGCCCAGACTTCCTGCAGGCCGATCAGGTCGCAGCCGAGTACTTCCAACGTGGCCGCGATCGCCTCCCGGCGGGCCTGCCAGGGGCCGAACCGCCACCACACGTTCCAGGTCAGTACCCGCATCACTCGCCACTCTCGGGAAGGTCACCGTGGCCGTGGGCGAGCAGCCGGTCGGCGGCCCACCGGCCGTTGAACGCCGCCGAGTCCGTCCACGGGAAGCCGAGATTGTCGCCGGCCAGCACGACCGCGTCCGCGCGGGTCACCCCGGAGCGGTACGCGGTCACCGCCCGTACGTGCCCGGCCGGTACCGACGGCATCGCCTGCTCCCACCGGACGACACGGGTGCCGGTGACCCGGCCGGTGAGCCCTGGCACCAGGGGTGACAGGGCGGCGACCGCGGCGGTGCACACCGTGGGGTCATCGGCAGACCACAAAGGGCCCGCGGCCGACGGCCGGAGCATCACCGTGAGCACGTCACCGCCGCAGGCGCCGGAGTCCGCCCGGGACAGCACCGCGACCGCGGCCAGCGCGGTCGCCTCGCCGGGGCCGGCGAGGACGCCGTAGGCGCCGCCGAGTTCGTCAGGGGCGAGCGGTTCGCGCAGGGCCAGCCCGACCAGCAGTCCGGGGCTGTAGGGCACCGCGAGCACGGACCGTTCGCGAGGGGTCGGGTCGGCCAGGATCGCCGCGGCGGGGCGTGCCGGGGTGGCCAGGACGACGGCGGCCGCGCGCAGCCGTCCCCGGCTGGTGTGCAGGACGGCGCCGGCACCGTCGTCGCGCGCGACCCGTTCCACCCGCACGCCGTACTCGACGTCCAGGCCGGCCGCCAGGGCCGAGGTCAGCCGGCCCAAGCCACCGCGCACGGTCACGGCGCGGGCGCGGCGGGCGGTGAAGGTCCGCCACCCCGCCGGTCGACGATCCACGCGTGCGTAAGGCGCCGCGAACCGCCGGCAGCAGGTCCCGCACTCGCAGCACACCGCCGCGGACCAGGGAGGCGGGCCGGTCGGTGTCGAATCTCCGCAGCCGGCCGTCGATGAGGATCGCCGTCCGCCCGGACACCGGGACCACCTGGTCGGCGAGACCGGACGCCGACAGCAGCTCGGGGACGACGGTGTAACCGGTCGACAGGAACTGCGCGCCACGCTCCATCGGCCCCGCGTCCAGGTCCAGCGTGGACATCCGGCCACCCGGCCGCCGCCCGGCCTCGAGAACGGTCACCTCGACCCCGGCTCCGGCCAGCCGGTGCGCGGCCGTCAACCCGGCGATGCCCGCACCCACCACGACCACCCGCCCGGCATCACCGGCCACCAGCGCACACCTCCCGAGACGACATCGGCACCCGCCGACGTATCCCGGTCCTGCACCTCGTTCGCACGCTTAAAGCATTACATAGTAACTACTTACTAACAAGCGTCCTAGGGGACGGATGCGCGGCACAGCCGGACGAGCTCGGGGACCAGGTGCCTGAGCATCTCCTCGTCCTTCGGGTCCGCGGGCGCGTATTCGGTGATTCCCAAGCCGACGATCTCGTGCCGGGCGGCCAGGGCGGCGATCTCCTCGGTCAGCGCCTCCGCGGACAGTCCGTTGGGCTCCGGGTAGCCCACCGACGTGATCCCGTCCAGGACGTCGAGATCTACGTGGATGTAGAGGACCGCGTTCTCGTCGATGGTGGACAGGCCGCCGATGCCGGTCCGCCGGATGTAGTCGGCCTCCGCGGGATCCAGGGAACGCGTTCCGGCCAGGGCTATCTGATCCGGGCGCAGCGCGGGCGAGGGCACCAGGCCGGACGGGCCCTCACCCAGCAGCGTGCGGAGGATCATGCCGTGGAAGGCGCCCGACGGGGACGTGGCGGGCGTGTTCATGTCGCCGTGGGCGTCGAACCATACGAGGTTCAGGCGGTCGCCGTACCGGCGCAGTGCGGCCGCGACCGGCTCCAGGTCGACGCCGCAGTCCCCGCCCACCGTGACGATGAAGCCGTCCTGAGGGAGCGCCCGCCGGACCCTCTCAGCCGTCTCGGCAAGGGTGCCGCCGGTGTCGACGCGTACGTGTTGGGCGCCGGGCACCATGGCGGCCAGCCGGGAGGCGCCTTCGACCAGCTTCGGCGCTGTGGGCGACAGCGACCCCTGCCACTGGGGGACCTCTACGACAGTCAGCATCCTGCCCTCCTTCGATTGGCTGGACGCCAGTCTCGCGTGGTGCAATTGTCAATGTCCACTTAGTGTTCCTGCGATGATCTATAAGGACTCCTTGATGTTGGATCCCGTCCGGCTGCGCCTGCTGCGCGAGTTCGCCGAGCACGGCACGATGACCGCCGTGGGTGAGGTGTGCGGCATGACCTCGTCCGCCGTCTCGCAGCAGCTCGCCACCCTGGAACGGGAGGCAAACGTGCCGTTGTTCGAGCGCGCCGGGCGCCGGGTGCGCCTGACCGCCGAAGGGCGGCGCCTCGTCCGGCACGCGCACATCGTCCTGAACGCGCTGGACGCCGCCGAAGAAGACCTCCGCTCGGCCTCGACCCCGAGAGGGCCCGTCCGGGTGGCCTGTTTCGCCACGGCCGCGGTCCACCGCCTGCTGCCCGCGATCGCCGCCGCCAGAAGCCGGCACCCGTACCTGCACGTGGTCGTCTACGAGCTCGAACCCCGCGAGGCGGTCGAGGCGCTCCGCGACGGTGGTTGCGACCTCGGGATCACGTTCACCTACAACCTGATCCCCGAGAATCCTCCGCCCGGGGTCTCCCGGCGGCTTCTGGGCGTCGAGCCCATCCTGATCGCTCTGCCCGCGGACCATCCGGCCGCGGCCGGCGCGGTGGACCTGCGCTCGCTGCGTGAGGAGCCATGGATAGCAGGCTCCCGGGGCACCAACGACCACGAGATGCTCCACCGTGCCTGCGCCCTGGCAGGTTTCCACCCGAGGGTCATCCACACGGCCGACGACTACGCGCTCGTCCTCCGCATGGTCCGCGAAGGGCTGGGCGCAGGACTGGTCCCCGAACTGGTCGCCACGGTCGTCGGCGTCCCCGACGGCGTGGTGCTCCAGCCGATCTCCACAGTCGAGATCACACGGACCACCCACGCCCTGGTCCGCACCGCGACACCGGCCGTCACCGCCATGCTGGAGCTGCTCGGCGCCCGGCCATGAGCACACGACAACTCAGTCCTGGCCCACGGATGTACGTGGTGTCGAACCGCGTCAGCCGGGTCACCTCACCCGCCACGCACACCTCGGCCTCGCCCTCCAGCACCGTGACGTGCTCGTCGCAGTTGTGCGAGTGCATGGGCGCCCCGGTGCCCGACGGGCGAGGTGCCGCGGGAGCGGGACGAGGACGCCTGGCAGGCGAGCAAGCGGGCGGACATTGCCGCCGGATCACCTACGTAACGAGCAAGAACCGAACCAAGGTCGCTAGGTTTATGGCGTGCTCACCGCTATGACCGATTCTCCGCAGACGTCCGCCCACACGCGCATGGCCTGGCTCGACGCTCTGCGGGGAGTCGCGGCGGTCGCCGTGCTCGCCGAGCACACGCTGCAAGCCGTCATGCCCACCCTGCGGCCTTACTGGTGCAACCTCGGCATCTATGGCGTGCTGGTGTTCTTCCTGGTGAGCGGCTACATCATTCCGACCTCGATGGAACGGCGAGGCGACCTCCGGGCGTTCTGGATCTCCCGGGCCCTGCGCCTGTACCCGCTGTATGTCGCGGTCATCGGCCTGACCCTCGCGCTGTCCTGGTGGATACCGGTACGCGACGCCGTGCCCCGTGACCTGTCGGCGGTCGCCGCGCACGCGACCATGCTGACCGACGTGGTGGGCGTCGCCACGGTGGTCGATCCCATGTGGACGCTCTCGTACGAGATGGTCTTCTACCTGGTGGCCGCGGCGCTGCAGGCGGGCGGCCTGCATCACCGCGCCGGCGTGGCGGCCCTGGTGTTCGCCGTGGGCGGGCTCTCCGCCGGGCTGCTGTTCTCCGGTCCGCCGCTGACGGGCGGCTGGCTCGTCTGGGTGTCGAGTGCCGGCCTGGCCGCCGGCCTGGCATGTGTCTTCCTGCGGCGGGCGGCCGTGCTCGCGGCGTGCGGGCTGGGTCTCGGCGCGATCCTGTTGTTGTTCCTCAGCAGCCGGGCGCCCTGGCTGGGCGCGGCCATCCTGGCGGTCATGTTCATCGGGACCGCGATCAACCAGTGGGAGCGGGGAACCGGAAGGCTCTGGCCGGTCGTGCCCGCTGCCGCGCTCGTGGCCGTGGCCCCGATGTGGGCCGTGCAGGCCGGGTGGTGGTGGGTGCAGCCGGACGTGTGGATCACCACGCTCGCGATGGCGGCCGTCACGTTCGCCGTGGGCATGGCGCTGAGGAGCAGTCGGGTGCCACGGGGGCTGGTGTGGCTGGGGTTGATCAGCTACTCGCTCTACCTGATGCACGTCCCGTTGCTGAAGATCCTCACCGCGCTGGCCGGCGACCTGCGCGCCGTCCCCCTGCCCGTGCAGGCCCTCACCCTGGCCCTCGTCATGGCCGGCATCCTGGCCGTCAGCGGGCTCACGTACCGGCTGATCGAGGCGCCCGCCCAACGGCTCGGCCGCACGCTGTCCCTGCGCTTCACCCGGATCGGCCAAGGAAACCGCTGATGAGACACGATGTGCGCATTCCCCTGCCGGACGGCAGTGCGCTGGCCGCGACCGTGGCGCTGCCGGAGGGGACCCCGCCGGCGAGCGGATGGCCGGGGGCGGTGGTCGTGCACGAGATCTACGGCGTCGCACCGGACATGCTGGAGGTGGTGGACCTGTTCGCCGAGCATGGATACGCGGCGGTCCTGCCGGATCTGTACAGCCACGGCACCAGGATCGGGTGCCTGGCGCGGGCCATGCAGCAACTCGTGACCGGCAAGCCGGGGCGGCCGACCGCCGACATCGACGCGACCCGGCAGTGGCTCGCCGACCGCGACGACGTCGACGGCGGCCGGCTCGGTGTGATCGGGTTCTGCATGGGCGGTGGATTCGCCCTCGCGTACGCGGCGAGCACGCCCCCTGGAGTACGAGCCGCATCGGTGAATTACGGCGCGGTCCCCGGCGCCCGGGACGAACTCCAGGCCGTGTGTCCGGTCGTGGGCTCGTACGGCGGTCGCGACCAGGGCTTCCGGTCGCACGGCACGCGGCTGCAGGAGCACATGCGGGCGCTCGGCATCGAGCACGACGTCGAGATCTACCCGGCCGCGGGGCATTCCTTCATGACCGACGGCCACCACCCCCTCGCGAAGCTCGCGCTGTTCCCGCTGCGGCACGGCCTCGTCCGGCCGGCGGCGGACGACGCCTGGCAGCGCACGTTCGCCTTCTTCGACGAACACGTCGCCGACCACCGGTAGCGCCCGCGTCGATCAGCTGTCTGCCAGGAAGGCCAGGGCGTCGGGGGCGAAACGTTCGTCGGTGAAGGTGGCGCTGTGGCCGCGGCCCGCATAGACGACGAGCTGGGCGTCGGGGATGCCCTCAACCGTCTGCCGGGCCAGTTCCAGCGGGTAGACGAGATCCTTGCCGCCCTGGATCAGCAGCGTGGCCGCCTTGATGTCGTGCAGCCGCCCGCGCAGGCCGAAGCCGTCCTCGGCGGTGAGCACGGTGACGGCGTCGGCGTAATCCTTCCCGCCGCCGTCCGACAACCACAGCAGGCCCTTGAGCAGTTTCCTGCCGATCGCCGACTCGGTGACGACCTCGGCCAGCGCGGGGCTCGGCCGCCTGCCTTGGCGGGCGCGTTCGATGTAGCCCCGCTGGGCCCGCTTGCCGACCGGCCCCAGGGTGCAGGCCGTGCCCGCCAGGACGAGGCGGTCGACCAGGTCGGGATGGTCGGCGGCGAGTTGGAGGGCGATGGAGCCGCCGGTGGAGATGGCCAGCATGTTCACCGGGCCGTCGAAGGTGGCGGTGATCGCTCGCGCGTGGACGGCCGCGAGCTCGGCCATCGTCGTGGCCGGCGGCAGCCCGGGTGGGCGGTTGACGACGTAGACGGTGAAGTGTTCGGTGAACGGTCGTACCATCCGCATCGTGGACCAGCGGGCCAGGCCCGTCGGGTTGGCCGCCTGCGGGGTGAAGAGCAGGACGACCAGCGGTGGTCCCGCACCGGCCGACAGGTACGGCAGCCCGTTCATCTGAAGTGTGGCGCGGAGAGACCCTGCCCTTGAGGGCCGGAAGGAAGCGCCACCCTCCTTTCGAAAACAATATGGAAAACATTGGTAACAGTCAGTAATATGTGCGGCAGGTGAGGCACGGAGACAGGAGGTGCGCGATGGCGATCCGCCGCTCCGCCACCAAACGGCACGGCCTGCCCTCGGTAGTGCAGCTCCGGCTTGCGCCCACCCTCGCCCAGGCGGATGCCCTGTCCGCGGCAGTGCGGGTGTGCAATGAGGCGGCGAGCTTCGTCTCCCGGTTGGCCTGGCAGCAGCACATCTTCGCCGTGGTGGAGCTGCACCGGCTGGCCTACTACGCGGTGCGCGCGCAGTTCGCCGGGCTGGGTGCGCAGGCGGCGGTGCGGGCGATTGCCCGAGTGTCTGGTGCCTATGCCAACCGGCGCGCCACCAAGAAGCGGGCTCATGTGTTCCGCCCGTACGGTGCGGTCCCCTATGACGCGCGTCTGATGAGTTGGAACCGTGATGCCCGCACCGTGTCGCTGTGGACCCTCTCCGGCCGCGTCACCGTGCCCTACACCGGCCGACCGGAGGATCTCAAGGCCGTGGACACGCTGCCGCTCGGCGAGGCCGACCTGATCTTCCGGCGCGGGGTGTGGCTGCTTCAGGTCACCGTCACCCTGCCCAAACCGGGGGTGCGCGAGCCGGCCAACGGCTTCCTCGGCGTGGACCAAGGGGTGGCCAACCTGGCCGTCACCAACGACGGCGCAGTGCTGCCCGGCCCTGCCCTGCCTGGTCCGATCCACGGCAACGGGCATGTGCGCAGCCTGCGGGAGCGCAGGTATCGGCAGCGCCGCCGCCTGCAGAAGAAGGGCACCTCTTCGGCGCGGCGGGTGCTGCGCCGCCTGTCCGGGCGTGAGCACCGGATGATGACCGACGTCAACCACCAAATCAGCAAACACGTGGTGCGCGAAGCCGAACGCACCGGCCGCGGCGTCGCCTTGGAGGATCTCCAGGGCATCCGCAGCCGGGTAAGGGCTCACCGGCTCCAGCGGCGCACCCTGCACGGCTGGGCCTTCGCCCAGATGATCGAGTTCACCCGCTACAAGGCCGCGCGGGCCGGGGTCGCCTTCCTCCTGGTCGACCCCGCCTACACCTCCCAGGTCTGTCCCGACTGCGGGTGCGTCTCCAGAGCGAACCGGTCGGCGCGAGGCCGGTTCGCCTGCACCGGGTGTGGCCTCGCTGGGCACGCCGACCACATCGCGGCCCGCAACATCGCCGTACGCGGCGTTGCGGGCTGGGCTGCTGTCAACCAGCCGCACGCTACCGGCCTCCCTTCAGCCAGACGGGACCGTGAGAGCAAACCACTGGCCTCAGCCCGTGGTGGTTGACCATGACGTGATCCCTTCTGTCACCGCGTCGATCAGGCGGTCCATCACCGCCGGGTAGATGTCGGCGCCCAAGTGGTCGGCGTGCAGCGGGGTCAGCAGGACCGCGCGCAGCACGCCCAGCAGGACCCGCGGGTCGCCGTCCAGATGGGTGCCGAGGAATCGGAGCAGGTCCGCCATGGGGCCGCCCTCGGCGGCGGCCATGCGCTCGGGGGTGAGCTTGGCGGCGACCGCGGCCATCTCCTGCGGGTGGGACGTCAGCCGCCGGTAGAGCGGGTTGGTGTCGAGCTCGGCGACCGCGGCACGCAGGAAGCGCCGTAGCGCGTCGCGGGTGTCGGCGCCGCGGTTGAGCCCTTCCTCGATCACCCGCCGCCGCACCCGCTCGGTCTGCCGCAGCAAGGCCTCGAAGTACAGGTCCTCCTTGGAGTCGAAGAACGCGTACAGCGAGGACTTGGCGATGCCCGCGGGAGCGGTCAACTCGTCCAGGGACGTCTTGCGCAGGCCCTGGGTCGAGAAGAGGCGGGTGGCGGTGTCGAGCAACTGCTCGGTGATCCGTGCCCGCTCCTCCTCGGAGAACGCCGGCGGCATGCTGTCTCCATATGAACAGATTGGTTTTTTGTTCACAGCCTACCGCCCGAAGGACGTTACCGGCCGGCTCGGTCCAGCCGGGCGAACTGGTCGCCGGTCAGCACGAGTTCCAGCGCGGCGAGGTTCTCCTCCAGGTGCGCCGGAGAGGTCGTTCCTGGGATGGGGACGATGGTCGGCGAGCGGTGCAGCAGCCAGGCCAGCGCCGCCTGCGCCGAGGTCGCGCCGACCTCCCGCGCCACCGCCGCGACCGGGCCGTCCGGCCTCGCGTGGTCACCCATCGCGACCGGGAAGAACGGGATGAACACGATCCCGTTGGCCGCCGCGTAGTCGACGACCGGCTCGTGCTGCCGGGTGACCAGGTTGTACATGTTCTGGACGCTGACGATCGGGACGATCTCGGCGGCCTCGCGGAGCTGCTCCACCGACGCCTCCGACAGGCCGATGTGACGCACCTTGCCCTCGTCCCTCAGGCGCTTGAGCGCCCCGATCTGGTCGGCGAGCGGGACGTCCGGATCGATGCGGTGCAACTGGAGCAGGTCGATGCGGTCGACGCGGAGGCGGCGCAGGCTCAGCTCGGCCTGCTGCCGCAGGTAGGCGGGGTGGCCGAGCGGCACCCACTCGGTGGGGGACGGCCGGACCACGCCGACCTTGGTCGCGACGGCCACGCCGTCGCGGTAGGGGTGCAGCGCCTCGGCGACCAGCTCCTCACCGCCGCCCAGCGTGTACGCGTCGGCGGTGTCGATGAGGTTGACGCCCAAGTCCACTGCCCGGCGGAGCACCGCGATCGCGGCAGCCCGGTCGGCCGGGGGCCGCCAGATGTGCGCCTCGGCCCCGCGGGGCGAGTCCGGGCCGTCCGCCAGTCGCATGGCCCCGTAGCCGATCCGGCGCACCGGAAGATCCCCGCCCAGCAGGATGTTGTCGTGGTTGGTTTCGATCAGGTTCTCGCTCATGGGCAAGACCGTAGAATTTGCCGCCGATGTGAGATTCAAGGGTTTGTGAGGGACGTCACATGAGGATCGGTGATCTGGCACGGGAGACCGGGGTCAGCCCCCGCATGCTGCGTTACTACGAGGAGCAGGAGCTGCTGAGCTCGGAGCGCAGCGCCGGAGGGCACCGCCGGTACGCCGACGACTCGCCCGCCACCGTCCGCAACATCCGGGGGCTGCTCGCGGCGGGGCTGCCCACGCACCTGATCCGCGAGATCCTCCCCTGCGTCGAGGGCCCGAGCCTGGCCGACCTGCACCCGTGCGTCCGCGCCTACCTGGACGAGCAGATGAGCGAGCTGGACTCCCGGATCTCGACGCTCCAGCAGAGCCGCTCCGCACTCGCTTCCCTCATCCGGACGACCGTCGCCTGACCGCTGCGCGCTCCTTCGGTACGTGGGCGATGCGGTGGGGTCGCCGCCCAGCAGCAGGGTCGGCAGCGTGGTGGCGTCCATGACGCGTTCCAGCTCCTCGACCACGGGCAGTTTCAGCCAGGTGTGCTGGCTGGTGGCGCCCAGCCCGGCGGCGATGTGGATGGAGGTGATGGTCGGGTCCGGATCGAGCAGGTTGTGCACCCGGCCGTCCGCCCCGACGAAATGGGCGCCCCGGCGATGCGGCCTGCCACGGGTGTGGTCGTCATGTCGTGTGGATCCCCCCGATCTGGGACCCCTCGATTTCGGAAAGGGCGACGGGCCGGCGCTCGGCCCTGGACAGCTCGCACGCCTCGGCGATGCGGAAGGCCTCGAGCGCGTCGCGTACGGTGCAGGGCGAGGGCTGCTCGCCGCGGGCGACGTCGGCGAAGGCGGCGAGCTCGGCCTGGTACGCCGGCAGGAACCGCTCCATGAACGACCACTTCTGCGGGCCGCGCGGGAAGTCGACGCCCTCCTCCGCCGAGCGCATCGCCAGCGAGTGGTCCAGGCCGACGGCGATCGTGCCCTTCTCGCCGTGGACCTCCATGCGCACGTCATGGCCGCCACCGTTGTAGCGGGTCGACGAGACCAGCACGATCGTGCCGTCGTCCAGGGTCAGCAGGGCGCCGCCGGTGTCGACGTCGCCGGCCTCGGCGAAGAACGCCGCGCCCTTGTTGCCGCCAGTGGCGTAGACGGTGGCCACCTCGCGGCCGCTGACGAAGCGCAGGATGTCGAAGTCGTGCACGTTGCAGTCGCGGAAGATGCCGCCGGAGGTCGGGATGTAGGACGCGTGCGGCGGAGCCTGGTCGTGGGTGCCGGCCCGGATGGTGTGCACGAACCCGAGCTCGCCCGAGGCGACCGCGGCCTGCGCGCGCCGGTATCCGGCGTCGAAGCGGCGCTGGAAGCCGACGTGCACCGGCACGCCGGTCGCGGCGACGAGCTCGGCCAGCTCGATCGTCTCTTTCAGGGTCGCGGCCACGGGCTTCTCGCAGAAGGCCGGCACTCCGGCGGCGAGGGCCAGGCGCAGCAGCGGCGCGTGCCCCGGCGTGGCGGTGGCGATCACGAAGCCGTCGACCCCGGAGGCCAGCAGCGCCTCGGCGTCCGGGGCCACCTGGAGGCCGAGCCCGGCTGCGACGCGCTCCGCGGCTCCGGTATCGGCGTCGGTCACGACCAATTCGTCGACGTAGTCGAGAGCGGCCAGAGTCTTGGCGTGGAAAGCGCCGATCCTTCCCACGCCGGCGAGCCCGATGCGCATGCGCGTCCTGTCCATTCACGTCGTTGGGTCGTCACTCGCCGTAGCCTGGCGCTGGTCAGGTCATCGGCGATGTGCTGAAGCATGCATGGTCAGCAATGATCGAGTCAAGAATTTGTCCTGACATCATTGCGTAACGTCATATACATGAACAGAGAACACTCGTCTGTCCTGGCCGCGACGGGACGCCATGCGGACGATGGCCTCGCCGGCATCAGGAGAGGCTGACACGCTCGCGCCGCCCGGTCTCTCGGCCGAGCGGGGCGAGCCCCGCGAGGTTGATCAGGGCGCTGAGCGTCAGGAGATCCTTGCTGGCGACCACGACGCCGACGCCGAGCGCCACGAGCGCAGGGCTCCACCAGCCGATCCGCCCGGCGACGGCCTGCATGACGACGAGGACGACCAGGCCGACGTAGAAGAACGCCGGCACGACGGTGTAGACGGCGGGCATCACGCCCGGGACCTCCTGGACCCGGTCGAAGAGCGTGCCCATCTCCGCCCGGTCCGCCGCGAGAAACCCGACGACCACGTCGATGCCGAACTGCACGGCCCCCGCCGCGACACCGATGAGCGCGAACACGGCGACCCCGGCGGCGGCCCGCCGGTGCGTCGACCGGCGGGCGAGTTCGAGGATGAGCGGCACGAACAGGGCCAAGGCGGCGAGGAAGGCGAGGTGCCCCGCCGTCCACGCGAGGCCGGGCCCGTAGGTGCCGTCGAGCCCGTCGAGGATGTGGACGAGGCCGTAGACCAGGACGAGGAACGGAGCGAGGACGAATGACTTCGCAGTGAGGTTCATAGTGAACAGGGTCGGCTCCTGGGCAGGGGCGTGTGATCACCGGCGGGGGCGATCCTGCCTCTCCTTCCGGCGAGGGAGAGGCGTACCGCGATCTCCCCCGCGCTGGCGATGTGCTCGGGCGAGCGGGTGTGGTTTCTTATCATGCATGGCGCTTTTGGACCGGCTCCGTGCGCTGCCGCCTGCCCTGGTCGATGTTCTGCTGACCGTCGCGGTGCTCGCCGCGCAGCTCGCGCCGTTCACGTCGGCCGACCCGGAGTGGCCGATCGCGCTCCTGCTGCCCGTGCTCGCGGCCACGCTGCCGGTCCTGCTGCGGCGCCGGTTCCCGTTCACGGTGATGTTCGTCGTCATGGCCGCGATCCCCTTCTACGACATCGTGGGGAACGGGCCGAACCAGCCGATCTGGTATGGCTGGCTGGTCGCCGTCTACACCGTCGCCTACCAGTCGCCCTCCTCACATCGGCTGGTGACCATCGTCGTCACGGCGGTGGGGACACTGATGCAATCGGTGTCTGTGGACACGTACGTGCGAGGGCTGGCGACGTGGGTGGCGGCCTACGCCCTGGGCCGGGTGGCGGCCCTGACCAAGCAGCAGTCGCTCGCGCTCCGGGAGCGGGCGATGCGGCTCGAAAGGGAGCGGGAACTGGCCGCCGAGCGCGCGGCCCAGCACGAGCGTGCGAGGATCGCCAGGGACATGCACGACATCCTCGCCCACGCGGTCAGCCTGATGGTGGTCCAGGCGGAGTCCGGTCCGCTCGCCGTACGCACCCGGCCGGAGCGCGCGGAGGCGGCGTTCGACGCGATCGCCGCCAGCGGCAGAGACGCCATGGGGCAGTTGCGCAGGATGCTCGGCCTGCTCAAGGAGCCGGAGGGGTCACGTGACCCGCAGCCCACGCTGGACCGCATCCCCGAGCTGGTCGGCCGGGTCGCCCAGGCGACGCTCACCGAGACGGGCACACCGCTCCCGCTGTCGCACGACGTCGAGGTCGCCGCCTACCGCATCATCCAGGAGTCGCTCACCAACGTCGTCAAGCACGCCGGCGCGGGAGCGGCGGAGGTTCGCCTCGTTTGGGAGCAGGACGCGCTGCGGGTCACCGTGACGGACGACGGCCGCGGCCCGCGCCAGGGCCAGGTGGGCGGCCAAGGCCTGATCGGCATCAGGGAACGGGCCACGGCGTGCGGCGGGGACGCCTCGTTCGGGCTCGCCCCTTCGGGCCGGGGCTTCCAGGTCTCGGTACGGCTCCCGCGCGGGCACGCGGAGGTGGCCGGATGACGATCAACGTGGTGGTGGCCGACGATCAGGAGCTGGTCCGCAGCGGATTCGCGCTGATCCTGGACACGCAGCAGGACATCTCCGTGGTCGCCGAAGCGGGCGACGGCCTGGCGGCGATCGAGGCCGTGCGCGCGTACCGGCCCCAGGTGTTGCTCCTCGACATCCGCATGCCGCGCATGGACGGCATCGAGGCCGCCCGGGTGGTGTGCGCGGAGACGGACACGCGCGTGCTGATGCTGACCACCTTCGACCAGGACGACTACGTCTACGATGCGCTCCACGCCGGGGCCAGCGGTTTCCTGCTCAAGGACGTGCGCAGGGACGACCTGGTGCACGCCGTCCGGGTGGTGGCCGCCGGGGAGTCGCTGCTCGCGCCGACCGTGACCCGCCGGCTGATCGACGACATGGTCTCCAAGCGGCCCAGGAAGCCTGTGACCGGGCTCGGCCTGCTCACCGCCAGGGAGCGGGAGACGCTCATGCTGCTCGGTCGCGGCCTGTCGAACGCGGAGATCGCCGCGGCGTTCGTCGTCAGCGAGCACACGGTGAAGACGCACGTCAGCAACGTGTTCGCGAAGCTCGCGGTCCGGGACCGGGTGCAGGCGGTCATCGCCGCATACGAGTCAGGCCTGATCCAGCCGGGCGGCTGACCGCGTCGTGCCACGCCTGGCCCCCGGCCGGTACACAGCCGGGAGCCAGAGCTGGAGCGGAGAATCTCAGGAGACGGTCAGATAGAACGCCGCATCGGCCCGATATCCGTGGGATGTCTGACTATGAACGGCGATGGTGCGGAACTGGTCGTCGGTGCGGAAATGGCCGCCGTGGTGGTGGTCGTGGCACGTCCGGGATCCGAGCTGCACGGACAGCGAGCGCGGGTGCTCGTACCAGCCCTCGGGCGTGGCGTGGATCGCCACCGCACCGTGCAGGTCGACGCTTTTGTCCACGAGGACGCAGTAGGTTCCGCGGTGCGGGCGCCAGACGTCGACGACGTTCTTGCTCCGCGCTACCGACCCGTCGGCCTCCACCATGGCCGAAGCCTGGGCGTACGGGGTGTCCGCGCGGGCGACGGCCGGCGTCAGGAGGGCGGTGGCGGCGAGCGCGAGTGCGGAGATACGCCGGATGCTCTTCATGTCGGGATATTCCTTCGGTCCTGGTCAGGCGATGGCGAGGTCGAAGCCGCCGTCGGCGAGACGTCCGGTGCTGGTGTTGTAGACGTTGATGCTGATGGTGTTGTCGTGGTGGCAGGTCGCCGACTTGCTGCGGTAGACGATGTGGGGCAGTCGCAGCGCCTGGCGGGGGGTGATCTGGATGAGTGCTTCGGACGTGTCCACCTTGGAAGCGACCTCGACGCAGTACCGGCCGACGCCGGCCCGCCACGATCTGAGGACGTTTTTGCCGCTGCCCAGCTTGCCGTTGGCGTCGACGATCGCCCCGGCTCGCGCGTACGGGGCCGTGAGGTCGGCGTGCGCGGCTGGGCCGACGGTCATGACGAGACCGGTGGCGGCCAGCGCGAGGCCGCCCGCGAATATGCCACGGAGCATGAAAGTTCCCTCTCGATTACACACGGATCGGAGTCATTACAGAAAGTAAGTTCATGGAGGCCTTCATGCCGCGAGCCACCCCGCGTCGAACGGCCAAAGATTCTTGGCCGGTCGTATCCGAACCAGTGGCCTTTGCCGGGCGTCGTGACCGCCTCTTTCACAGCTGATCGGCCCGCCACGCCGCGATCTTGGCAGTAGGAACGCGCTTTACCCCAGACGCGTGAGGCCGCCCGGCGACAACCTCACCATCTCGGTATATATGCCGACAAATGTTGACCTCTGCGCTTTCCTGATCCTTAATCGAGGAGAGTGTGCCGCTTTCAACGGGGGAAGCGGCCGTTCATGCCATGGGGGAAATATGACCAGGAGTCTTGCCGGCATGCTCTTAGCGGCCACGGTCGCGACGGGGGTCCTCGTCGGGACGCCGACGGCCGCCTCTGCCTCTGAAGCCAGCACGACATCGCGTCCGCATCTGCTCGACTACAAGATCTATTTCGGTAAGTGCGAGGACACCTGCCGCATCAAGGTGCGGATCAAGAACGTCTCTCGCAAGAGGCTCTACGACGTCAGCCTGAACGCCCGGCTCTGGGTCAACGGCAAGAAGGTCGGAGCCTGCTACGACTACGTCGGCAGCATCCGTCCCAAGGGGGTCCGCTGGGCCGGCTGCACCGTACGGTCGGCGAAACTCGCGCAGTTGTGGACCCGCTACCTCGACGGCGAGATCGACTTCAACACCAGGACCAAGACCAACGTCCACTACGAGTGGTACTCGTGAGCTGAGGCGGCCAGGGGCTGATCCTCCTCACCCCTTGGCTGCACCCCCGCTCATCCGATGTATGGTCGGCCAAGCTGTCCGTGAGCCATTGACAGTCCGGACTTTCTATGGGATCACCATCAAAAGATCCCATCTTTGAGACCCGACAAGCGTGCTCACGGACAGTAGGAGCCCCATGCGTCAGGACCTTGCCAAGCTGAGCCGCCGAACGCTCTTCGGCGGCGCGGCCGCCGCCCTCGCCGCGCCCGCGTTCACCAGCCGAGCCGCGGCGGAGAGCGTGACCACCCGGCCCCCGGACGCGTCCGCCGCCCTGTTGGATCAGTGGGTGCTCGCGCCCGGATCCCACCCGCAGCTCCCCGACATCTCCCGCGCGGGTTACCGCTTGGGAGCGCGCCTGCCGCGGCCGAACGTGGTGACCCGGGTGACCGACCACGGCGCCCGCCCGGACGGGACGACGGACTGCGCCCCCGCGTTCAACGCGGCGCTGCGCGCGGCCGGCGAACGGGGCGGCGGCGTGGTGCTGGTGCCCCGCGGCACCTACCTGCTGGCCTCGCCGGTCTTCGTGCACTGGTCCAACGTGGTCCTGCGCGGCGCCGGGCGCGAGGCCACCGTGCTGCACTTCAGCCGGACACTGGACGACGGCTACCGGCCGGCCCGGCAGTCCAACGGGAACAGCCGCTGGTCGTGGACCGGCGGGCAGGTCTGGTTCATGGCGGCCGAGCGGCGGGCCCGGTCGGAGGCCGAGGACTTCGCCGGCACCGAGGGCTGGCTGCTGGGCGACACCCTCGCGGAGGTGGGCGCGGCCTCCCGCGGCCAGCGTACGCTCATGGTCTCCGACACCAGCGGGCTGCGCGTCGGCGACATGGTGATGCTCGAGAGCGACAACCCGCCGGACGCGAGCCTGCTGACGCATCTGGCCGGGGAGATCCCCGGCGCCCGATCGTACGACTGGCCGCGCCGGGCGCCGCAGCTCGTCACGGGCTCCGGCGGCCAGTACATCCAGTACGCCTCCCTCCAATGGCCCGTCCGCGTCGAGGCGATACTCGGCGATCGGCTGGTCGTCCTGGCCCAGCCACTCAAGTACGACCTGCGCCCCGGCTGGCCGGCACGGTTGCGCGCGCTCGGCCCGACCGTCCACGACAGCGGCGTCGAGCAGCTGACCATCCGCAACGAGCCGGTCGCGATGACCGCGCACAACAAACATCCCGGCTCGAACGGGGTGTGCTTCCAGGCCGTGCACGACTGCTGGGCGAGCGACGTCCGCGTGGAGAACTGCGACCTGGGCTTCGGCTTCACCTACGCCAAGTCGACCACCCTGTCCAGGGTCGTGGTGGGCGGCCGGTCGGCGCACCACAGCTTCGCCTGCCGGATGCAGTCGCACGACAACCTCGTCGACGAGTTCGAGATCGAGGCGTTCACCGTGCCGGTGCCGTCCGGCGCCGTGCATCACGGTCTCAACGTGGAAGGCCTGTCGTCGGGCAATGTGTGGCGGCGCGGCCGGATGGCCGAGGGCACCTTCGACACCCACCGGGCGCTGCCGTTCGAGAACGCCCGGACCGACATCACCATGGTGAACAACGGCCGCGTCGGCGGCTCGGCCGCGTCAGGCCCGCTGTTCGGGGCCCGGATCGTGCACTGGAACGTCCGCGTCACCGGCGGCAGCGCGTACGCCGTGACGATCGCCGACGTCGCCCCCCGGAGCGCGACCGTGGGCGTCCAGGGCACCAACGGCACCGCCAGCGAGCTGCCGCCGGATTTCGCCGGCGACCTGGAGAGCCTCCTCGTCCAGCAGGGCTCCCCGCCCCGTGTGACCGACCTGTACGCCGCCCAGCGCGACCGCCGGGATTGACCCGTCAGAAGAAGTTCGGCCTGGCCCAGCATCACTCCGGCGCCGATCCGCTCCGCCGCCGGAGTGATCCAGGGCTTCCTCGCGCAGGCTCAGCTCCCGGACGGGAGAGCCCAGTTCCGCAGGAAGGCCCGGACGGTGTACGCGCGTGCCTCGTCGTCGGTGAGTTGCGGCCGGTCCGCCGTGACGGCCGCGCCGGGGCCGGTGTTGCGGTACTCGGCGAAGCGGCCCTCGCCCTCCCACGGGTCGTCCTTGACGTGCCCGCCCAGCCAGGAGTCGCGGACCACGACCTGAGTGCTGGACCGCCCCAGGGTGACCGACTTGGCCGCGTCACCTTCCAGCCGGCTGCCGGTCATGAGGACGGAGCCGCCGGCGGCCACGTTGCCGGGCGCGAGCGACTCGGTCACGCAGCGGTCCAGGACGGCCGTGCCCGGGCCGCGGACGATGTCCACGTCGCCCGCCACGTAACAGTCCCGCAGGTAGGCGCGGCCGTCCGCCTGGAAGGTGCCCTCGTTGCCGAGGAAACGGGTGCCCTTGAAGGTGATCCGGTCACCGGCCGTCCGCACGGCGGGTGCCGGGCCGGCGGCGAGCGCCTCGTCGTAGGCGTTCCGCAGCGTGACGCCCTCGACGGTGATGTCGCTGCCGAGCATGCCGAAGGTGGCGCTGGCGGCCGGTCCCCACGTGCCGCCGTAGAACTTCGCGCCGTTCGCGGGCAGCTCGTACGTGATGACGACGTCTTCCGGGTCGCCGGTCGCGCCCTTGATCGTGAGGTCCCTGCGGCCCGCCCAGACCCGGACCATCTCGCGGTAGACGCCCGGCTTGATGATGATCACGGCGCCGCGCGGGGCCGCGCCGACGGCCGCCTGCACGCTGCCGAAGTCGCCGGTGCCGTCGAGCGCGACCGTGATCCGGTGCGGCGCGGGCCGCTCGCCGCCGAGCGGACCGGCGCCGCGACTGACGATCGCGGGCACCCGCTCGGCCGGGTCGAGCCTGTAGGGGTAGTAGGCGGACGGGTCGAAGGCCGCGCCCGCCTGGTCGGTGCGGCCCTCGCTCTGGTCGAACACGTTGCCGCGCTGGACCACCTGCGAGGCGGGGTCCTTGGCCACGATCGGGTCGGGCACCGACCGGTAGTAGCTGTTCTCGACGACCAGCTTGCCGCTGCCGCGGATCATGGTTCCGTACATCGCGGTGTCCTGGACGTAGTTGTTGTACCAGTGCGCGGCCTCGGTGTTGTCGATGCTGGCGTTGCGCTGGTGGGTGCCGCGGATCCAGTTGTGGTGCATGGTCACCTTGGTCACCACGTTCGGGGTCCAGCCGACGCCCACGGCCTTGTTGTGGTCGCTGAACACGTTCCAGGAAACGGTGACGTAGTCGCTGTCCTTGCGGATGTCGAGCAGGCCGTCGCCGGTCCTGGTGAAGTGGTTGTGGTCGATCCACACGTGGTGGGCGCCGTCCATCTGGACGCCGTCGTAGTCCTTGCTCTTGCCGTCCCAGTCGCCGGCGACGTACGAGTCGCGGATGGTGAGGTTGCGGAGGATGACGTTGTGCACCTGGTTGAGGAAGAACCCGCCCTGCACGATCTCGGCGCCCGCCCCCTCGCCGACGATGCTCTTGTCGGAGGCCACCTCGATCTCCTTGCCGTAGGGCTCCATCCTGATCGAGCCCCTCACCTTGATCACGTACGGCTCCGAAGCCGTGGCGTACCGTTCCAGGTCGGCCTGGTTGTCCACGGTCACGGTCGGGCCGGCCGCGCCACCGGTGGTGCCGTCCACGCCGAGCGCGCTCAGCCCGGCGAACCCGTCGGCGCGTCCGGACCACGGCGTGTCCGCCGCCGCCGGGGACGGCGCGACCACCGTCAGCGCCACCGCGAGCAGGACGAGCAGGGGTTTCATGTGGGGCCTCTCCGACTGAGGTGCGATCGTCGGAGGAAACGTTGCGTCAGCGCGAAGGCAACGTCAACGGCCTGAAAACACCCCCGGATATCGCTAGCAGGCAGGATTCCCGCAATTTCGAAATTTTCGCGATTCAGCAGCGGAAAGTCCGATCACGCTCGCCGGGCGGCCCGCCACCGGCTCCCGCATGAAAGTTTCATACGCGACCATTGCTTTTCTGCCGGATCGCGGTGGTCCAGTTGACAGATCTCTCACGCGTGCTCCTTTCTCGGTGGCTACGAGGAAGGAGCACACGAAATGTTCGTGCGTAAGCACGCAGGTGTCGCCCTGCTCACGGCGATCGCCTGGGGATTGGCTCCACCGGCCGCGCAGGCGGACGCTCCCGTAGCGGGCGGCGTCTACCAGCTCAAAGTGACCAAGAGCGGCATGTGCCTGGACGTGGTGGGCGGCTCGAAGGACAACGGCGCGTTGTTGCAGCAATGGGGGTGCTCGGGCGCCTCCTGGCAGCAGTTCTCCGTCGTCTCCGCCGGGTCGGGGGTCTACACGATCCGCAACGTGAACAGCGGCCGGTGCGTCGACGTGCCGAACGGATCGGCCACGTCGGGACTGCGGCTGCAGCAGTGGGGGTGCGGTGACGGCGCCAAGAGCAACCAGCTGTGGCGGTTCGTGGCCTCGGGCACCGGCACGTACCAGATCGTCAGCGTCGCCACCGGGCTGTGCATGAGCGACCAGGGCGCCTCCACCACCTCAGGAGCCGCGATCATCCAGGAGACCTGCACCGCCAACACCAACAAACAATGGTTGTTCTCCTCCGCCGGCGGACGAACCTGGTCCAGCAGCGCCGACGGCTTCGCCGCCACCAGCGGCAGCGGCCTGTCGACCACGACCGGCGGCGCGGCCGGCGCCACGGTCACCGTCACCACCTACGCCGACCTGGTCAGGTACGCCACCGCCGGCGCGCCCTACGTCATCAAGGTCGGCGGCCCGATCACCGTCACGCCGTACGGCACCGAGATCAAGGTCGCCTCCAACAAGACCATCGTCGGCGTGGGCACGAACGGCCACATCGTCAACGGCGGCTTCTTCCTCGGCACCGGCGTGAGCAACGTCATCATCAGGAACCTGACGATCCGCGACACCAGGATGGCTGACGACGACCCCGGTGACGACACCTACGACTACGACGGCATCCAGATGGACACCGCCCACCACATCTGGATCGACCACAACACGATCACTCGCATGAACGACGGCCTGATCGACAGCCGCAAGGACAACAGCCACCTCACCGTGTCCTGGAACATCCTGGCCGACAACAACAAGACCTTCGGCATCGGCTGGACCGAGAACGTCACGGCACGGATGACGATCCACCACAACTGGTTCCGTGGCACCAACTCGCGCAACCCCAGCACCGACAACGTCGCCTACGCGCACCTGTACAACAACTACCTGCAGAACGTCACCGGCTACGGCAACTACGCGCGCGGCGCCACCAAGATGGTGATCGAGAACAGCTACTACGACACGGTCAAGGACCCCTACTACAAGGACGACGCCGCCCAGTTGCGTCAGTCCGGCAGCATCGTGGTCAACTCGTCAGGACAGCAGGAGACCGGCGGCTCGGCCTTCACCCCGAGCTCGTTCTACTCCTACACCCTCGACCCCGCCGCCGAGGTGCCGGCCCTGCTCAGGACGTACGCCGGCCCCCAGGCCAACATCGGCACCTGACGCTCATCGGCGGGGCAGGCGGGCGATCAGCAAGGTGACGGCCAGTCCGGCGGCGCACATGCCGGCCAAGGCCCACAGGCCGGCGTCGTAGGAGCCGGTCGCGTCCTTGAAGGCGCCCAGCCCGTAGGCGAAGGCCACTCCCCCGAGGTTGGCGCAGAAGTTGCTGAACCCCGTGACCAGGCCCGGGTTCGCCGTGCCGACATGCTGCAACGGCACGGCGAACAGCGGCCCGAAATAGAGCTGGAGGAAGATCGAGTTCACCGCGATCACCGCGATCAGCAGCGGCAGCGCGTCCACGAACGGGATGAGGAAGATCGTGACGGCCAGCATGGCCAGGGAGACCCCGACGACGGCCAGCGGCCGTCCGAGGCGGTCGGACACCCAGCCGCCGAGGAAGTTCGCCGGTGCCGTCACCGCCGCGCCGATGGCCACGACGGCGCCGGCCACGCCGAGGGAGAACCCCTTGTCCTCGACGAGGAGGCTGGGCAGCCAGAACGCGATCCCGGTGACCACCGCGAGCCGGACGAACTGGATGAAGCCGGCCAGCCAGACGACGCGGTGCGAAAGGATCTCGCGTGCGTCCGCCCAGGTCGGCGGCTTCGCATCGACCTTGTGCGGCGCCGAGTCGCCGAGCTTGGCGAAGGCGAGCAGCACCAGCAGGCCGCTGGCGGCGAAGAGGATCATCAGCCACCGCCAGCCCAGTGGGCCGACCAGCGCCGGGCCGAGCGCGTTGAGCAGGATGTTGGAGGAGAAGCCCCCGGCCACGTACAAGCCCATGGCCGTGGCCCGGCGGTCCTCCGCGAACTGCCGGCTGATCAGCAGCAGGCCCGGCGCGAACACCAGCGCCCGGAAGACACCGGACACCGCCTGATTGAGCACCAACCAGCCGTAGGAGTCCAATAACGCGAACGACAGCGACAGCAGGTTGGTGCCGACCAACCCCACGACGAACAGGCGCTTGGTGTCGAACCGGTCCGACAGGTAGCCGGACGGGATCTGCATGAGCGCGTACGTGAACGTGCCGGCCGCGGCCAGCAGACCGGCCTGGGACGGGCTGATGCCCACGTCCTGCCTGATGAGCGGGAGGAAGAGCGCGATGCCGCCGAAGCAGAGGGCCTGCATGCTCTGACACACGACGATCAACGTGCGATTGAGCGCCGGCCTCCGCCCGCTCGAAGGCGGGCTCATGGCCTCCGTCACCGCACGCCCCGAACTCACGCGCGCCATGCTATCGGCCAGGTGCCCGGTACCTGCCCGAGGTCCATGTCGCTCGACCTGATCAACGCTTGACGGCCGCCGTGACTGGCTTCCAAGTCGCTCACAAGTATGGGGGCCTATCTCTAGGAGTGTCCGATCCACGTTGCCCTACCGGAGTCCCCTCATGCGTCTGCTCACCCTCCTCACCGCCGCCGTCCTCCCGCTGGCCGTGGCCGCCGCCCCCGCCGCGGCCGATCCGGCCATCTGGAAGTGGCGCCCCGTCCACTCCGCCGACGGCATGGCCGGCGCTTGGGGCAAGGTCGCCATCAGCCAGTTCGGCTACGTGGTGTACGGCAACCTCGAGGACACCCGCGGCAAGGGCTGCGCCTGGGCCGTGCTGCGAGCCCAGGACGCCCGCAACGGACGCTGGAAGGTCTACGGCTTCTACAACTGCAAGCCCGGCACCGGCACCTTCCGCAAGGACTACGGCAGCGTCCTGCAGATCAAGGTCCAGGTCTGCCGCGGCACCGCCAAGCGCCCCACCGGCGAGTGCTCGAAGCAGAAGACCATCCTGACCACGGGCGGCTAGCCGCGCCTACCCCGCCACCCGGCAGGCGAAGGCGTAACGCTGCCTGTCGGGCCGGTACGTAGAGCCGGCGACCGCGAAACCGGCCTCGGCGAGCCGGGCCTCGAGGTCGGCGGGCGTGAACGGCTGGAAGTCGATGAGATGGCGGCGGTGCGTGACGCTCCCGTCCTGGCGCTCCAGCAGGAACAGCAGCTCCGCCAGGCACGGCTCGCCGAAGCGCTCGGGGATGCTCCACACGTACACGCACCAGCAGCGGACCCCGTCGCGCTCGCGTACCCGGTCGGCGGGGACGATCCGGGGACGCTCCCGATAGAGCAATTCCCAGTTGCGGGAGTCGACGATGAGCATCCCGGTCGGTGAGAGCACCTGCCGCATCGACGACAGCGCCGAGACCATCTCCTGGTGCGACCCGGCGTGCACCAGGGAGTTGCCCAGGCACACGACCAGCTCGTACGGCCCGGTGACGGCGGCGGGCAACTCCTCCCACCGGGCGACGCGCACCTCCACCTCGGCGGGCAACCGCCGCCTGGCCTCGTCCACCATGCCAGGGCCGGCGTCCGTGGCGGTCACCTGGAAACCGGCGTGCGCCAACGCCATGGCGTCCGTCCCGATGCCGCACGCGCAGTCCAGAACCCTCGCCCCGGACGGCAGGGCGCTCACGGTGGCCTCGATGAGCTCCCGGTTGTCGTGGGAGGTGCCGCCGATCACACCGGGGAAGTCCACGATCTCGTCGGGGAAGATCCAGTGGTAGTCGGCGGCCAGGTCGCGGTAGTAGTCGCCCACGGCACGAGCGTCGCACGATCGGCAACCCTGGTCCACCATCGATCCCAGGTCCGTGTACCCGTTGTGCAGGGCGCGGGTGCCGCGCGCAGCGGCTGTCTCCGCGTGACGGACGGCGCCTCTGCTCCCCGCGTCGGGCGGACCTCCCCCCATGACCAGCTGTTTAAGCGCATGTAAGTGGATCTCAAGTGGTTGCCAGCAAAATGAGCAAAAGGCAGATGCTCGGCCACGGAGAGCTACGATGGCCCAACAAGCGGATACCGTTCGGGACACTCTGACAACATTGACACGCTCTGTAGTGCGGTGTTTACATTTGGCCCCACATGCGATGGCAACCACACAACTGCTGCAAAGACTGGTGGATCGTGAGCCTCTCGTGTCGGCACCCGGCAGACGGCCCCAGCGGGCCGTGGCGGACTGGGGGGTCGAGCGGAGCATGAGGCCGACGCTGGAGGCGCAGAACCTGACGAAGACCTTCGGCACGGTCACGGCGGTCAGCGACGCCAGCTTCGCCATCCGGCCAGGCGCCATCACCGGCTTCCTGGGACCGAACGGCGCCGGCAAGTCGACGACCTTGCGCCTCCTCCTGGGTCTCGTGCAACCGACATCGGGCTCCGCCCTCATCGACGGCAGGCCGCTCCACGAATGGCCGATTCCCAGCAGCAAGGTGGGCGCCGTCCTGGACACCCACTGTGTTCATCCCTCCCGCCGGGCGATCGACAGCGTGCGGTGGGCGGCCCGGCTGGCCGGCGTGCCCGCGTCCGAGGCCGAGGAGCTCCTCGACCGGGTCGGGCTCGGCGCGGTGGCCCGTCAGCGCACGGGCAAGTTCTCCCTGGGCATGCGGCAGCGGCTCGCGCTGGCGATCGCGCTGGTCGGCGACCCCGAGATCGTGGTGCTCGACGAGCCGATGAACGGGCTCGATCCGGAAGGGATCGCGTGGCTGAAGGAGCTGCTGCGCTCGTTCCGCGACCAGGGTCGTACGGTGCTCATCTCCAGCCACCTGCTGGCGGAGCTGGAGGACCTGGTGGACGACCTGGTGGTGATCGCGCACGGGAAGATCATCGGGAGTGGGTCCGCCACCGCGTTCATCGATCGGTTCCAGCCGCAGACGATCAGCGTCCTGTCGGACAAGCCGGAACCGCTGTGCGCGGCCGTCATCGAGGCCGGCGGCGAGGTCATCGACATGCAGGGCCAGCGCATGGAGATCAGCGGGCTGACCACCATCCAGCTCGGCGAGATCGCCCGTGACGCCGGGATAGCCCTCTTGGGTCTCACGGAGGAGCGCAGCCTGAAGCGCGCGTTCTCCGAGGCGACCGCCGCCCGCACCGACCCCACCGGCGAACCGCGCCGGTGACGTTCCCCCCGCGTGTCGACTCCCGCACCCCCGGCTCTCCTCGCCGAAGGGCCTGCACCGAAGTGCGGCGCGGGTGACGTGCGGAGGCTAGTGGTCGCGCACCGGATTGCGGGTGGCCTCGCCGTTGCCGTTGAGAAAGGCCCGGGCCTGCCGCGCCCGGAGGGCGGTGCGCTTCACGCCGGCGACCTTCGCGATCTCCTCGGCGGTGACCAGGTTGTCGTAGGCGGCCCTCGGGTCACCGAGCAGGATCCGCGTGGTGCCGAGGTCGAGCAGGATGTCCGACAACACGACCCGGTCGCCGATGAACGTGGCGATCTCCAGCGCTTGGAGCAGCTCGGGATAGGCCTGCTCCGGCGTGCCCGCCCTGGCGGCGTGCATGGCCACCCCGCGCCGGATCTGCGCCTCGCTCCGCAGGCTGCCACCCTCCCGGCACAGGACGAGCGCCCGCTCCAGACAGGCCTGGGACGCCTGCTCCTCCCCCGTGCTGTGCAGCACCATCGCCAGCCCGCCCAGCGCGTCGGCCTCCCCCACCGGATCCCCGCTCCTGCGCAGAACCTCGGCGGCCTCCTCGTACGTCCTGCGCGCCTTGTCCGGCTCCTGGCGAATCCGGTCGATGTCGGCGAGCAACCTCAGCGCCAGCCCGCGCCCGTGATCGTCACCCAGCTGCTGGAAGAGCCGTAAAGCCCTCTCCAGCCGGCGAGCGGCACCGGCGTAGTCGCCGACCAGCAGCGACCGATGGCCGAGGGAGTAGAGCAGCGCCGCCTGGCCGAGGACGTCCCCGGCCGCGCGCACGCTGGACAGGGCCAGCTCGTGCGACTCGAGCCACACGTCGAAGCGGGAGCCCGCCTCGTAGAGAGCGAGCGGTGCGATGGCGAGTTCCCAGCACATGCCGGGGAACGAGACCGCCCGCCGCACGGCCGCCAGGATCGTGTCCAGCTTGGCGTCGAACCACGCCGCGCCCTCCCCGGACCAGGGCGCCGCCCCCTGAGGCCGGTACCGCGGAGCCGTACCGCGGAGAATGGAGTTGTCCTGCCCGCGCATCGACGCGTGGGCGTCGTCGGTGAGCGCCAGCCAGCCGCCGAGCGCACGTTGCACGGCCGCCCGCAGGTCCTCCTCCGGGTCCTGGGCCAGCGCGCGGTCGGCCCCGAAGCCCAGCAGCAACTCGTGGCAGCGGAAGCGCTCGCCGTCCCGCACGGTGACCATGAAATGGCTCTCGGCCAGCTCTTCCAGCATGTTCTCCGCCACGTCCATGGGGACGTCGGCGAGCGCCGCGGTGGTCCGGGCGGTGACCTCCGCGCTGCCGTAGAAGCCGATCCTGCGGATCAGCGAGCGCGGGCCGGCGGGCAGCACCTCGTAGCCCCGCATCAACGTCGGGACCACGCTCTGGCCGTCGTGCCGCAGCTCGCGGAGGATCTTCGCCGGGTCGGCGAGGCGTTCGGCCAGGCGGGCGAGGGTCCAGTGCGGCCTGGTGGCCAGCCTGGCCGCGGCGATGTGCAGGGCCACCGGCAGCCGGGCGCAGAGGTCGATGATCCGGTCCGCCGCCTCCGGCTCGGCCGCCATGCGCTCCTCCCCCGCGCCCGCGGCCAGCAGCGCCAGGGCGTCGGCCCGGTCCAGGGCGGACACGCGTACCCGGACGGCTCCCTGCAGCAGGGCCAGCGGCGAGCGGCTGGTCACCAGGACGGCGCAGCCCGGATGGCCGGGCAGGAAGGGATCGACGTGGCGGGCCCCGCGCACGCCGTCCAGCACGATCAGCACGCGGCGGCGGGCCAGCAGGCTGCGCAGCAGCCCGGCGCGCGCGCCTGCGCCTTCCGGGATCTCGTCGGCAGTCGCCCCTAGCGCGGTCAGGAACCCGGCGAGGACGTCGCCGGGCTCGCTCAGATCGTCGGCGTAGAGCTGGCCGTCGGGGTACCGGGCGGCCACGCGGTGCGCGGCCTCCAGGCACAGCGCGGTCTTGCCGACACCGCCCGTGCCGGTGATCACCACCACGGGACCCGTGTCGTGGTCCTCGATCGCGTCGGTGATCCGCCGCAGCTCGGCATCCCTGCCGACCAGGACGCCCGAGCGTGCGGGCAGCTGCCGCGGCACGGGTGCCGAGGGGCGCGCGGGTTCGGAGTCCTGCCGCGGGATCCGGGCCGTGAGGTCGAGGACGGCGTCCTGGCGCAGGATCCGCGTCCAGAGATCCCGCAGCGCGGGGCTGGGATCGGTGCCGAGCTCGTCCCTGAGCCGTTCCTCCAGGTCCGTGAACGCCTGCAGCGCCTCGCTGCCCCGCTGCGACCGGTACAACGCGAGCATGAGCTGGCCGCAGAACGCCTCCCGCAGCGGGTGCTGGTCGGCGAGCTGCTGGAGCTCGGCGATCACCTCTCGGTGCCGGCCGAGCGCGAGGTCGGCGTCGATGCGGGCCTCGATCGCGGCAAGCCTGCGCTCGTCCCACACCGCCGCCTCGGCTAAGAACGCCTCGCTGTCGAGGCCGGACAGGGCCGAGCCGCGCCACAGGGCCAGGGCCTCGCCGAGCGTGCCGGCCGCCCCGGCGTGATCCCCGTCGCCGGTCAGGGCGCGCGCCTGGTCGTACAACCGCATGAAGACGAAGGCGTCGATGGTGTCCTCGGCGGCCATGAGCCGATACACGTTGTCGTGCACGTCGATGGTGACGCCGTACTTCCTGAGCTCCCCGACCCCGCGGTGCACCTGGTTCCTGGCGCTCTTCGCAGGCTCGTCCCCGTAGATCGCGTAGATGAGGCTCTCGACCGAGGCGGATCGGGCAGGGCTCAGCAACAGGTGTGCCAGCACCGCACGCGACCGCCGAGTGGCGAGCCTGATCTCCTCACCATGGCGCCAAATTGCCGGTTGGCCCAGAACTCCAAAACGCATCAGCGGCACAATCCCCCTAGTTTTGGCCCCCTAGTTTTGGCCCCTCGATCATCCCCCATTTGAACCGCTTTGTCCCGACCCAAACGCGACAATTCCCGCGATCACTTGACTCTCGCCCCCCGGCCAGATGTCAAGCGAGCTGGGCATTCTCCCCGATGGCAGTGATCAGGCGATGTCCCGCCGCTCGGTGACGAAGAAGGTCACGGCGATCACGATCGCGACGTACAGGGCGAAGATCCCCAGACCCAGCACCGGGCCCGGCCCCTCGGGCAGGATGCCCGGACCCGCGCCGACCATCATGAACGGCAGGTAGGGGTCGATGTTGTCCGGGAGGACGATCGCCAGGATGCCCTCGCCGGCGAACGCCCATACCAGCAGGATGGACAGGGCCCCCGCGGTGCTCTTCACCAGCACACCGACCGCCACCCCGAGCGCGGTGACCAGCGGCACGCTGCCCAGGAACGCCAGGATAGTGGCCGCTCCCCCGTCGGACATGGGCGCGTAGGCGGTGCCGTTCGCGGTGATCAGCGATGAGCCGTACGCGATCAGCAGGCCGACGATCGTGACGGCGAGGGCGATCGCGGCGAGGGTGACCATCTTGCCGGTGAGCACCCGCCACCGCCAGGGAGCGATGGACAGGGTGATCCGAAAGGTGCCGTTCCTGATCTCGCTCGTCGCGGAGAGCACCCCGAGGATCATCATCGAGAACATCACGAACTGCATCGGCGAGGCGACGGCCTGCGAGCCGGGCGGGCCCTGGACGAGGTTGCCGTTGGGGCCGATGTTGGATCCCATCAGCAACCCCACGGCCGCCACGCCCACGAGGGCGCACAGCAGCGTGATCCTGTTGCTCAGGAGCGTACGGAACTTGAGCAGCTCCGCGGCGCAGACGTTGGCGAAACTCACCTAGCCCACCTCACCCTTGATGCTCGACCTGTCCTGCGTGGCCTGCGCGAACGCGTGGTGCAGGCTTCGCTCCTCCCTCAGCTCGTACAGCGCCACCATGGTGTCCCGCGCGATCGTCCCGACCTGCCCGGAGGCCAGCCCGGTGACCTGGATGCCATGAGAGCCGCTCGCCCGCACCCGGCCGCCGGCCTTCACCAGCGCGGGAGCCAGCGCCTTCGGGTTCTCGCAGCGCACGGTGACCTTCTTCACCTGGAACCGCTGCATGAACGCCGACGCCGACCCGCTGCCCACGATCCGGCTCTGGGCGATGACCACAAGATCGTCGACAAGATCCTCCATCTCCGCCAGGAGATGACTCGACACGAAAACCGTGCGGCCCTGGTCGCGGAACTGCCGCAAAAGGTCTTTCATCCAGGAAATGCCGTCGGGGTCCAGCCCGTTCATCGGCTCGTCCAGCACGACGATCTCCGGATTGCCGATCAATGCGATCGCCAGCGCCAGCCGCTGCCGCATCCCCAGCGAGAACCTGCCGACCCGCTGGCCGGCCACCTCCGTCAGGCCCACCCGGTCGAGCATCACCTCGCTCTGCTTCGGATCGACCCCGATCATCTTGGCGACCCAGCGCAGGGTGTCGATCGCCCGGCGGCTGGGGTGAGCACACTGCGTGTCCAGGGCCGCCCCGATCTTGCGGGCGGGGACGGGCCACTCGCTGATGGGCTTCCCATCGATGAGCGCCGACCCGCTGGTGGCGTGGTCGAGGCCGAGGAAGATCCGCAAGGTCGTGGACTTGCCCGCGCCGTTCGGCCCCAGGAAGCCGGTTATGGCGCCGGCCCGGACCGAGAAACTCGCATTGCTGACCGCTAATACCGGCCCATATCTTTTTGTCAACCCCACTGCCTGGAGAACAGTCATGAACATCCGTCCTTCGTCATGCGTTATGTCTCCGTTCCTTTCGATGGCGCGCCCTCGATGAATTGCGCCAGCAACCCCGGAACCGCCTCGCCGGCCATCATGAGACCGTCGCCGTAGCCGACGTCCCGCACGGTGTAGGCGCCCAAGGTCCCCGCCGCCGTCGTCGCCGCGATGTTCGCCAGGCCCGACCTCCGCTGGAACGGGGAGCGGGTGATGGTCCAGCCGATGATGCCGGTGCGTTGCAGCGCCACGGTGCGGCGCCGCAGCGCGCCGGACCGGGTCACCAGGTAGGCGCCGAAGAGCGTGTGTCCGAGCGACCGGTACGAGTCGGCCGCGAGCAGGAGGGAGAGCGGCACGACGACCACGGCCGCGGCCGCCATGGACCAGCCGGTCGACCATCCCGCCGGCCCGGCGAGCCCCGCCGCCGCGGCGATGGCCGCCACGCTCGCCATGGCCGCGCGGAACAACCTGCGGCGCAGCGCCGCCCGCGGATGGGCACGCAACCGCGTGGGCGACAAGGGGCTCTCCGTCTCCCCGAGCACCGACGCGGCCGTCACGTGCGCCATCTGGCGGGGCGCCGGGGGAAGCAGCGCACCGGAGCCGCCCCGCGGACCGTCCAAGGTCTGGCGCAGCCCGCTCGCGATCGCCTTGAGCCGGGCCGCCCTGCCCCAGCGCAGCATGAACGGCTCGATCAGCTCGGCGCCGCGCAGCCGGCGCTCCTCCAGCGTGAAGGAACGCGTCGTGAGCAGCCCCCGGCTCACGCGCAGGGTGCCGGAGCTCGCGCTGCCGGGCTCGCGTTCGAGGCGGAACCTCCACCACGACTCGGTGAACAGCAGCACGGTGCCGATCGCCCCGGCGACCAGCATCATGAGGAGGAACACGGCGAACAGCCAGGCCGGCGCCGAGCCCAGGAACTCGATGACCCCCAGCACCGCACCCTCGATGTCCACGGGGATGCCGAGCCTCTCGGCCAGGTTGTACGCCTGGGTCAGCGGGGCGAGGCCGATCACGAACACGAGCGGGCTCAGCGGCGCGTACCGGACCCACGCGGGATGGAGACGGGCGATCTCCTCCGCCGCGGGCGCCACCGCAGCGGCGGCCTGCTTCGGCGTGTCCGCGGAGGCGCTCGTGCGGGAATCGGCCGGCCCGGCGGCTGGTTTCTCCCGCTCGACGACGGGCTGCTCCGACTCGACGGCGGGCTGCTCCGACTCGACGTTGGGCTGCTCCGACTCGACGACGGGTTGCTCCGGCTCGACGGGCGCGGCGGCCGCGGCATGTGCGCGGGGCAGGAGCTCCGCGCGGAGGGTCGCCGCTTCGGCCGCGGCGACGGCGTCGAGTTTGACCTGGTCGCGACGGTCGGTCCGGAGCGCCTGGCCGGTGCCCATCGTGACGATCGACAGGCCGAAGACCCGGTGCACCGGCCCTGACGTCATGTCCACGGTGCGGACGCGGTCGCGGGGTATCGCGACGTGCCGCCGCCAGAGCAGGCCCGAGTGGACCTCGACCTGCTCGTCCGTCACCCGGTAACGCGTGGTCCGCCACCGGACCATCTCGCTGCAGGTGAGGTAGACGAACAGCAGGGCGGAGACGATCTGCAGCTTGTGATCTTCCCAGTTCACGCCGCCCGAGGCCAGCGCGGTCAGGGCGATGATGCCCATCGGCGGCAGGAGCCAGCGCAGGTTGACCAGGCACATGCGGGGGTCGAGCCGACGCCAGCCGACGGACTGCACCCTCATGTCCTCCACCGTCACGTCGCGTCTCCCGGCGTCGCCTGGGTCACCCTGTTGAGCCGGTCCACCAGGTCTCTGGCGAACTCCTCGTCCAGGCCGTCGATCCGCAGCGGCCCCATCGCCGACGCGGTCGTCACGGTCACCGCCGACAGCTTGAACAGCTGGTAGAAGGGGCCCCGCATGGTGTCCACCGTCTGGATGCGCGACATCGGCGCCACCCGGTACTGGTGCCACAACCAGCCGGAGCTCGTGTAGACGGCGTCGTCCGTCACCTCCCAGCGATGCACGCGGTAACGCCACCGCGGCACCACGACCGCGTAGCAGGCGCCGGCCAGAGCCGTCAGGAACGCGAGCACCGCGAAGAGTGTGCCCGCCCCGTCGACGAACGCCGCCAGGCCGGCGAGCACCAGCGCCACCAGCCCGTACGCCACGGCGGACCGGGTGGTCCACATCGTGATCGCCCGGGGGTGCACGGCGTTCTGGGGCGGTCTCAGGCGTACCGCTTCGGCCTGCTGTGTCACGATCACGTTCCTTCCAGTTCGGTGACCTCGCGCTCGATCTCGTCCGCCAGCCAGTCCGCCTCGATGTCCCCGACGACCACGCTCGGCAGGGGCATCCGCCCGTACGTGCTGACCGCCGCCGCCACCACCTCGTCGGTGGTGATCTGCCCGAGCCGGTCGTACAGGCGGGTGAGGAGACCGGCTCCCTGGCCGAACGAGACCCCGACGCGGACGAGATCGGCGATCTTCGCGGGCGAATCGAGACCCCACAACATCTCCATGACGCAGTACTCCCTGGCCCGCTCGAGCTCGACGGGCTCCGGCTGCTTGGCCGTGAGCTCGGGCAGCCTGTCCAGGACCTCGGTGAACACGTCCGGCACCTGCTCCTTCGGCCGCATGACCTGGATGTAGGCCCGCGGGAAATCGAGGAGGACGTCGCGGCCGAGGAACGCCTCATAGCCGCTGGCCCCCAGGCCGGTCGTGCCGGGGGCGTCGCGGATGGAGCGGTTGCGGTGATACCGGCCGAGCACTCCGGTCGCGAGATACCGTGCCACGTCGTCCGGGCCGTCAGGCGGCTCAGGGGCGCTGAAGGTCACCACGACGTTCGAGAGGTCCTCCCTGGGGAGGAGCAGGATCCCGCCGTCGGAGGCGGCGCCGGCGGCGGGCGCCGGCTGTGCCCGCTCCTGGGTCTCCCACCAGGCCAGAGCCTCTTCCAGCCGGGAGAGCAGCCGGGCGGGGTCGGCGTTCCCCACGGCGACGAACGACGCACCCTCGGGCACGAGCACGGTCCGGTGCACGTCGGCGAGCCCGGCCGGCTCCGACGGCGCGGGCCCGAGCAGGTACGCGCGCAACGCGTCGTCGGCGATCCGCCCGGGCGTGCGGCCACGCAGCAGGGACCGGCCCTGTGACAACGGCTCGGCCGCGGCCGCCGGCGTGAGGACCTCCGACAGCACGGCGAGCCACGCGTCCAGCCCGTCCGCGACGGCGTATCCGCCGACGTCGAGCCACTGGCCATCCGTCCTGACGGTCAGCTCGCCGCCCGCGCCTCGGGCGTGCAGGCCCACGCGGGCGCGCCGGCCGAGCACGTGCGCCAGGAGCTCCATGTGGTCCGGGCGCCGCCAGCCCGCGGGCCCGGCGGGGACACGCAGGCGGAGCTCCACCACGGGCGCGCCGCCCGTGCGGATGGCGACGGCCCGCAGCCCGTTGCCGAATGCGGCCTCGGCGTGCTCGCCCAGCACGGGGCGCGGCTGGTGCTCCCGCGCCGGCACGGTCCTCGGCCCGCCCACCGGCTCCGGGATCCTGACGGCCTGGCCGGGCTCGCGTTCGGCCCGCTCCGTGTGCCCGGGCTTCGGCCGTGTCCGCCTGCGGCCCGGCTCGATCGTCATGACCGCGCAGGCCGCGCCGTGCAGGCGCGTCGCCGCCTTGGCGACCTGCGCCGGGGTCACCTCGCCGAGCAGCCCCGGCAGCTCGTCGAGCAGCTCGGCCCGGTCGAAGAGGGTCTCCATGCGGCCGATCGCGCGGCACCGTGTCTCGAGGTCGTCGTGGTCGCGGTGATGCTCGGACACCAGCTCGTTGACGGCCGCGGACACCTCGCCGGAGATGTCGCCCTTGGACCACATGCCCCACTGCGTACGTACGGCTCCGACCATCTGCACGGCCGGCGTGGCCGGCGGCACGAGCACGGTCAGGAGCAGCGCGTCCGGCGCACGGGCGTCGAGCGGGCCGAAGAACCCGCAACTCGTGCTGACCGCGGACGTGCCGTCCGGGGTGATCTGCCTGGCCATCATGCGGGCCAGGACGACGTGGGCGAGGTAGCCCGGCAGGTCGGCGGCCGGGTCGGGCAGCCACTGCCCGATGGTGATCGCGGTGGCCGGGATGCCCGGCTCGGTGAAGGAGGCGGTCTGGTCCATGAAGAACCCGGGCTCGGCCAGGTCGGGTTGCGGGGCCGCCGCCCGCGCGGGGATGTCGCCGAAATGGCGCTCCACGCGGGCCGCCACGTCGTCGGGATCGACGTCGCCGGCCACGCTGACCACCGCGTTGCCCGGCGTGTAGTAGCGGGCGAAGAACTCCTCGCAGTCCTCCAGCGTCGCCTTCTTCAGCTGGTCGGGATCCCCGTAGCCGTCATGCGCGTTGGCGAACGACGTGTAGAGCAGGCCCGCCATGTGCGGCCACGGCATGCCGCCGTAGGGCCGTTCGACGATCATCTCGCGGATCTCGGCCGCGACGCCGGCCAGTTGCCCGGTCAGCGCCTCCTGCGTGAAGCTCGGGGCGCGCATCCGGTCGGCCTCGCTGAACAGCGCCTGATCGAGCGCCGAGCGCGGCACCACCTGGTAGAACTCCGTGTAGTCCTGGTGCGTGCGCCCGCTCGCCATGCCCGCCGTGTCCCGCACGTGGTCGAAGAACGCGCCGTCGGGCAGGCTCTGGCTGCCGACGAACATCAGGTGCTCGAACAGGTGGGCGAAGCCCTCCATGCCCGGAGGCTCGACGCGGAAGCCCACGCGGTAATGGACCGCGACGGCGACCCGGGAAGTGCCCGCGACCGGCGTCACCAGCAGCTTCAGCCCGTTCGACAGCGTCCGCCTATGAATTCCGGGCATGCGGCGATCCTCCATCGAGATTGACCAGAAAATCAAGGAATCCGGCGTACGCGGCGAGTAGCGAAGCGTCAAGACCGACGTAAGCGGATATGTCGTGTAGGTGGAGGGCGATGCGCAGGGCCACGAGCCGGTTCGTGGCCTCGCCCAGGTCCCGGCCGTACCCCTCGAAGAGCGCGTCGAGCAGGCGCTGCCACTCCTGTGGGTCGCCCTCGTGCAGCCACCGCATCTCGACGAGCTCCCCGGCGATCCAGGCGAGGTCGTGATACCAGGGCGCGGCGCACAGGTCCTCGCCGATCAGCAGCTCGCCGGTGCCCTTGTCCGGGTCCACGGCGAGCGAGCCCAGGCCCGGCGCGCCGTGGGAGAGCACGACGGCGGGATCGGCGTCCTGCTCGGCGCACCAGCCGCGGAGCCGGTCCCAGGATTTGGCCCCGAGCCGGTCGGCCAGCGCGGCGCCGGCCGCGGCCGCCGTCGCGCTCGGTGAGCGGCCGGCCAGCCACTCCTGGAGCCTCCGCAGCGCGCGGGGCGGGCCGGTGACGTCACCCGGTGCGAGGGCGTGCAGCTCGCGCAGTGCCCGGCCGAGGCCGCGCAGCAGCCGTTCGAGCGGCTCCCCGGGCCCGTCGCGCAGCAACATCTGCGCCGCGGACTCCGCGCCGCCCACGCGGTAGACACGGGACTCGCCGTCCTGCTCGCCCGGCGCAAGCCGTACGTCCGCGCCGTCCTGCTCGCCCGGAGCCGGCCGCGCGTCCGCGCCGTCCTGAGAGCCCCGAGCCGGACGTACGTCCGCGCCGTCGAGCAGCCCGGCGAGCTTGCCGTTCAGCGCGGGATGGACGGGCGCGAACGCGCTGTGCGCGAGCCGCCCCGGCCTGCGGCGCCAGACGAACCCTCCGGCGTCGGGCGCCACCTCCATCAACAGGTGACCCGTGCCGTCCGCCCCCGTGCTGTACGCCCCTGGGGCGTCCCGGCGGGTGTGCTCCTCCCATCGTGCGTCGACCGCCTCGATGGCCTGCGCCAGCGTCGACAACCACGAGTCCGGCCGCCCGGTCGCGATGCTGATCCCGGGGCGCGGAGGGACGAGCAGCACGTTCGGCCGGGCGCTCAGGGTGCTCCAGTGCGACTGGTAGGCGGCGCTCTCCAGCCCTCCGGGCGGCAGGGCCGGCGCCAGGGCGACGAGCGCCCGCGTGCACTGCGCGGCCAGCAGCGCCGGGCTGTCGGCGAGGCCGAGCGCCAGGCGGCCCATGAAGTGCAGGGTCATCGGGTAGACGACGATGACCTGCGCCCACTCGGCCCAGTCGACGTGGCGGGCCGGCGCGGCGTCGTCCGGCCACTCGTCCACCATGACCTCCGCCTCGGGCGCCAGGGCCGCGCGCGTGACGAACCGCTCCGCGCTACGTGTGACGACCACCCTGATGCTCAGCCCCGGCCGGGACTCGCGGAGCAGGGTCAGCGCGAACGGCAGGTTGCGCGCCGCCAGGGAGCCCGTGGCGACGAGCAGCAGCCGGGAGTAGGCGGCGTCCGACAGAGGCCCGGTGAACGGCCCGGTGAACGGCCCGGTGGACGGCGTGTTCACGGCGTGGCCTCACCACCAGCGCTGCCCAGGATGCTCTCGATCTCCGACAGCGCCGTCTGCGGCCCGTAGGAGGCGGCCACCCCGGTCAGGTTGATCACCACTTCGTCCACGCCCGCGGCGTGGAACTCGCCGATCTGCCGGCCGAGGTCCTCCGGGTCCCCGGTCAGGAACGCCCCGCCGCTGATCAGCCGCTTCACGGTCTCGACCGGCTGCTGCGGGTCGATCTCGATGCCGGACCTGGTCAGCATGTCGACGTAGTGGGGCAGCATGAGGTGCCCGGCGTTGGACTGCAGCACGATGCGGGTCGGGTCCCGGTCGGGCTGGGCCACGTACATCGGCACCATCGCCACCAGGCGGGGCAGAGGACGCCCCGCCTCCTTCGCGCCTTCCTCGATCGCGGGGACGATCACGTCGCGTATGTAGGAGGCGGGCGTGAGCCAGGTGATCGCCACATCGGCGATCTCGCCGGCCAGCCGGGCCATCGCCGGGCGCAGCACGCCGAGGCCGATCTCCACGGGCGGGGTCGGCAGGGGCGGCAGCACGTCGTGGGCGGTGAAGTGCTCCCCGTCCAGGTCCACCTCCTCGCCGTCGAGGAGGCCGCGCATCGCGGTGACGTACTCCCTGACCGCCTTCAACTGGCTGCCGTACGCGGCGCCGGCGATGTTGCGCTGGAAGTCGATCCCGCCCGGGCCGATCCCGGCGACGAACGGGTGGCCGGAGGCCACGGCGACGGACCGGGCGTGCACGGCCGCGTCGTGCGGGTGCTTCAGCGGCATGAGCGAGACGCCCGTGCCCATCGGGACCCTGAAGCCGGCGCCCGCGGCGAAGACGAAGCTGTGGTGCGCGTCGAGCGACAGGGCCTGGCCCTGCCACAGGCGCAGCGCGCCGGTCCACTGCACCAGGGCGGCGAAGGACAGGATCTGCTCGTGCCGGGTGGGCATCATCGGCAACAAGACAGAAAGGCTGGGCATCATCACTCCTGTTTCAGGAAGCCGGTACGGAATCCACGGGGCGGATCATCTGGCCGCGTACGAGGTCGGCGTAGGGCTCGCACTCGCTCATCAGCCGCTCGTGCGTCCCCTGCGCCAGCACCTTCCCCCGGTCGAGGAGGATGACGTGGCGGGCATGCTGGACGGTGGACAGGCGGTGCGCGACGACCAGGACCGCCCGGTCCTCGGCGAGCCGGTCGACGACCTCGCGGAGCCGGCCCTCGTTGAGGCTGTCGAGCTGGGAGGACGGCTCGTCGAGCAGCACCAGCCGGGCGTCGCTGAGCAGCACGCCGGCCAGGGCGAGGCGCTGCCGCTGCCCGCCCGACAGGTCGTTCTCGCCGCCGATGCGCGTGTCGAGTCCCTGGGGCAGCGCGGCGATCTCCTCCCGCAGGCCGACCTGCTCCAGCGCGTGGAGCAGGACCTCGTCCGGCACGCTCTCGTCGAGGCCGAGCAGCAGGTTGTTGCGTACCGTGTCGCGCAGCAGCGTGAAGGACTGGTCGACGTAGGCGATCCGGCCGCGCAGCTCGGACAGCGGCCAGTCCGCCACCTCACGCCCGAAGACCGAGATCTTCCCGGAGTCGAGCTCCATGAACCGCTCGATCAGGCCGAGCACGGTGGTCTTTCCGGCCCCCGACCTGCCGACCATCGCGGTCAGGCCGCTCGGCGGCACGGTGAAGCCGACGTCGTCGAGCACCGGCTGCCCCGCCTCGTAGGCGAAGCCGACCTCGTGCAGCACGACCGCGGGGGTTCCTGGCTCCACCGTCACCGGCTCGCCGTCCTCCGCGCGGTCGTCCACCTGCTCGTACGGCAGCGAGAAGACGGACTCGAAACGTTGCTTGGCCACCAGACCGGCCTGGATGGCGCCGATGGCCTGGATGGCCATGACCAGCGGAGCGGCCAGCTGCAGGAGCAGGAGCAGGAACGAGACGAGGTTCGGCAGCGAGATCTCACCGGCGACGTAGCGCACGCCGCCACCCATGATCACGACGACCAGGGCGACCTGCTGGGCCAGCGTCATCACCGGCACGACCATGGCCTCGAGCCGGGCGGCGGCGATCTCGAGCCCGCCCAGGTTCTCCGCCCGCTCGGAGAAGCTCCGCACCAGCCTGCTCTCGGCACGATGGGCCTTGACGACGGTGAGCGACTCCAAGGTCGCGACGAAGTCGTCGGACAGCTTGCCGACCCCCGCCTGGAGTGCCTCGAACTTCTTGCGGATCGCCTTGACGACGAAGGCGACCCCGACGATCGCGATCAGGAACGATCCGACCGTCATCAGCAGCAGGATCCCGTCAAGGAAGCCCATGATGACGAGGGTCGCGACCACCTGCAGCGCGGCCATGGGCAGTTGCAGCGGCCCGACCTCCGTCAGGCCGCGCACCTGGGAGGAGTCGGAGGTGAGCCGGGCCGCCAGGTCGCCCGTCCCCTCACGCCTGGCGATCTTCAGCGGCAGTCCCAGCGAGTGCCTCAACGTGCGCACGCGCAGCTTGGTGACGAGGTCGATGCCGAGCTTGGACAGCAGGTAGCCGGACAGGGTCCCGGTGATCGCCGCGGCCAGCCCGACGGCGACCATCCACAGCGCGGTCGACGTGACCGCGCCGCCGCCCTTCTCGAGCTCGGCGACGAAGGCCCCGCCGATCAGCGGCAGGGCGAGCGTGGTGATGGTCGACAGCAGGGCCAGCAGCACGATCGCGGCCACCTGGTTCGCCTTGCCGGCCGTCATCTCGCGGGAGAGCGCGAGCTTCCGCGTGGCGGGCTGCTCTTCCGCGGCCGGCCGCTCGTCCGCGGTCTCTGTGGCTGGTTGCTCTTCCACGATCTTCGTGGGCGCCTGCTGTTCCACTTCTCACCTGTCCAAGAGAGTGCGTGTCAATGAGCCCGGATGAATCAGCGCGGATAGATCAGCCCGGATAGGTCAGCGCGGATAGATCAGCCCGGATAGATCAGCGCGGAACTCCAGGAGCGTCCGCCTCCGCGTCGTCGGGCCCTCCCACGAGAGCTCGAGGCCCGCCGCCGTGCCGAGCCGTTTGAGCTGCTTGAGCGTGCGTACGGGCACCGGGACCGTGCCGGTCAGGAGAAGGTTCATCCGGGCGGCGTCCCCGTCGTCGTCGTAGATGAGGTTCATGTCGGCCACGAGCACGCGGCCGTCCGCACCGGCCGCCTCCCCGCACCGGCGCAGGATCTTGACGGCGTCGTCGTCCGGCCAGTCGCACAGGATCGCCGACAAGAGGTAGACGTCGAACCCCGGCGGGATCGGATCGAGGAAGCTGCCTTCGATCGCCTCGCACCGGTCGGCCAGGCCGGCCTGGTCGATGCGCTGCGCCGCGGCCCGCGCCATGCCGGGCAGGTCGAGCACCGCGCCGTGCAGGTGGGGATGGGTGCGGGCGAGCTCGATGAGCAACGTCCCGTTGCCGCCCCCGACGTCCATGACCCGGCGCACGCCCAGCCAGTCGTAGGCGTGCACGATCAGCTGCCCGTCTCCGGCCAGGCCGCTCGCCACCTCCTCGGCCAGCACATTGGCGTCGTCGGGCACGTCGCTCACGTCCTGCCAGAAGTCCCTGCCGAAGGCCGCCTTGTAGCCGGCCTCCCCCGTGCGCACGGTGTGCAGCAACCCCACCAGGCCCAGCTCGGCCAGGCCCAGCAGCCCGTCCATGCTCAGCTTCCTTCGTACGCTGCCGGGCGCGTCGTCCAGCAGCGGGGCGCCGAGGTCGGTCACCTCGTAGCCGCGTTCCTCGCTCCACCGGAAGATCCCGCGGGAGACGAGGTAGCGCAGCAGCTTCTTCAGCGTCGCGGGATGGGCGCCGGCCTCCTTGGCGAGGCCCGTCCCCGTCGTCGCCCCCGCGGCCATGTGGTCCGCCAGGCGGAGCGTGGCCGCGACCCGGATGGCGAGCGGCGTGAGCAGGTCCGCCATCGCGGTCAGGTCGTCGGCGTTCGAATCTCGCATGAATGTCCTTGAGGCATGACGCGCCGGGTGTGGGCAGGCGCCCTGCATATATCGCCTGCCCACCCTTACATCCGGCTTTTCAGCAACCGAAGATGAAGGTTCTGTCCCACGCCTTGCGGGCGATTCCGCTGACCACGTAACTGGTGGCGAATCCGCCGAGGACGAGAATCGTCACCGGCGTGGCGGCGGGAGCCTCGGATTCGGCCGGCAAACTGAACTCGGAAGCATCGGCATAAGCGTCATAGCCCGCCGTGAGTTCCATAATCGCCGCCGTCTTCGACGGCCGCACGACATCGTGCATTTTTCCTCCCTCCGTTTTCATCGTGAGGAAAACCGGGTCCCGCTCCTTAACGGTTCAGGATCCAGCCGGAAACGGCGCCGGACGCGGCCGAAGCCCAAATGGCGCACTTGGCGGAACTCACGCGCACGCCATAGCTGATGGCCCAAATCGTGAACCACAGCTCGGGGGCGTCGGAGATCGCGGAGACCTGCAGCTCGCCGGGCTGGGCGTACGTGTCGTAGCCCGCGACCAGCTCCATGATGGCCGTGCTCTTCGTCATGCTGTTCACCTCCTTCCCGAATCAAGTACCGGGGGGCACGTGCAACCGCCCTCCGTCATCGCCAGGGGCGACGTCCGATTCCGTGCGAGGTCGCACGGGTCGATGTTGGCTTCTGCGAACCGGGCGACGACCAGCTCTGAGGCCGGCGTCCCGCCCGCGGCCGCCTCCACGAGCGCCTGCCCGAGCACACCTGCTCGGTGCTGGCCGAAGCTCATGCCTCTCATGACCGGCCGGCGGTCGTCGGGCTCCCATGCGGTCGCCACTCCGGGGCCCAGGGCGTGCGCGAACGCGGACGTCTCCGTCCCCACGCCGGGGACCCCCGCCAGGAGGGTCGCGAGACCGGCGGCGAGGCCGCGGGAGCGGGTGCCCAGGTAGACCACGAGCCCGTCGCGCCGCGGGTAGAGCAGCGTGGAGGACAGCACCTTCGCGCGGTACTCGGCCTCCTGCTCCTCCAGGTGGGCCAGGACCAGGCGCCAGACGGCCGGGGCCCGCTCCGGGTCGGCCAGGTGGACGTACACGCGCAGGATGTCGCCGCGCATGTCGCTCGGCGCCGAGCCGTGCACGAAGAAGAAGCCCGGTGAGAGCGCCGGCCGCAGCGGCGACAGCGTGACGTTCACTCGCTGCCCCGGCGTGAACGGCGGCTGCTCCAGGATCCTGTCGCGTGGCACCCAGACCCGCGGGCCCCCGCACACGACCAGGACCTTCTCGTCCTCCCCCGCGTCGGCGACCACCGCCTCCGACACCGTCGTCTCGTGCGGGACGTTCTCCGCGAGGGCCTGCTCGAACTCCTTGTCCCGCAGGTGGAACGGCAGGTTCTTGCCCTCTTCCGAACGCCGCCCGGTGTGGAGCCCCTCGTAGAGCGCCTGGGCGAGTTTCACCGCCAGTTCGGCGGTGCTGCCGGCCTCGACCGTGACGCCGGCGACGCTCGCGCGCAGCCCGTCGAGGTCGACGGTCACCGCGTCCAGCACCGGGGCGATCCCGCCCGGCGCGGCCAGGTCAGCGACGCTCATTCATCCTCCTCCAACCCAAGGACAAAACCCAGGGCGATCGTGAAGCGGGCGGGCGCGAGCAGCGCGGTGCGGCCGATGCCGGCGGCCGCGCGCTGGATGCCGGAGAGTTTGGCCGAGCGCGCTCCCGAGGCCAGCAGGCGGTCCATCATGTGCCAGCCGGCGAACGCCGTGGCACGCGCCGCGAACTCGTCGTCGAGTCCCGGCCTGACGGCCCGGTAGCCCTGCCAGAAGCCGTGGATGCGCGGCCGGAGCCGCTCGATCTTCTCCGCCCCCCGCTGGAGCACCATCTCGTGCGTGAACTCGGCCGCCTCGAAGACGACCTCGTCGCCCCGCGCGCTGACGATGTCCAGGATGGAGCGGAACAACCATTCGCCGGCGAACGCGCCGACGTCGCGGGCCGGATCTCCCAGTCGGAAGTCCTCCCAGTCGGTGATCTGGAATCCGCCGTCCTCCGGCAGCAGGAGCTGGTCGACCCGGAAGTCGCCGTGGACCGGCACCTTGGCCGACCGGCTCTCCCACTCGCACAGCGCGAGGATGCCGCGCATGAGCTCGGGGTCGCCGTGCAGGATGCTCCAGCTCTCCATCTCGCCGTAGCTCAGGTTGTGCCACATCTCGAACGGCAGCCCGCGCAGCAGCTGCAGGTCGGGCAGCGGGAAGGCGCCGTCGTCCAGCCCTTCGCCGGCCCGCGGCCCCGCATTGTGCAGGTGGCCGATCGCCTCGCCCACCTGCCTGGCGAGCTCGTCGCCGAACGATTCCTCGATCATGGCTTCGGCGCCGTTCCTGGCCTCGTCCATGAAGTCGAAGGCCACGAGCCCGGCGTCCTCGTCGGCGCCCAGGAAGGCGGGGGTCCTGACCTGGTCAGCCAGGACCGGCCGGGCCGCCTTGAAACGCTCGAAGGCGAGCATGCGCCGCAGCCGTGGCTTCGCCTCGTCTCCCCCGATGAGACGTTTGACGAAGACCTTCCTGCCGCTGCCGGTCAGGCCCGCCCACACTTCGTTGCGACCGATGGGCGCCACCAGAGTCGCCCGATCGAAACGGCCGTAGCCGAGCCGGTCGAGAAACGCCTCGACCTCAGGCACCCGATCAAGATCGATCGGGGCCATCCAGCCCTTGGCCGTGTCTGTCTCCCCGTCTTTCAGCGCCGTCATCGCTCCCCCGTCCGAGCAGCTTCAAGGTGCTTGGGGGCAAAGCTAACAAGCGCCACTTCCTCCCCGCTTCCTCGCAGCTTCCATGGCCCGACCTGCGCTTATGCGGATCCGGAGAGCCGGTGACCCGCTCGCCCCGCACGCGGCAGGCGCCACGTGACAGATGTCACATCCCGCTGATGACATCAGGGTCTACGGCCGGCCGCCGGTCCGGAGTCAGACTCGCGGTATGGCCACGGAACAGCTGACGTTCGCGGAAGAGCTCATGTTGCTCGCCCATCGGGAGACCGACGGCAAGCAGCTGATCCCCAACAATGTGCTGAACATCAGCCTCACCGCCGCCGAGCTGGCCGAGCTGGCCGCGCTCGGGAAGGTGGAGGTACGGGGCAAGGACCTGGCGGTCGTGGACAAGCGGCCCGTCGGTGACGCCGAGCTGGACGCCGTGCTCGCCCGGATGGTCAAGGTGGGCAAGGCGCTGCCGGCCGCCCGCTGGCTGATCATGATCAATCCCGTCCGCAAACACCGGCATTACCTGCGGCGACTGTCGGAACGGGGTGCGTTCAAGGCCGATCGGTCCCGGGTTCTGGGGCTGATCCCGGTCGAGCGGTACGGCTACGACGACCCGGCGCTGCCGCGTGCGCTCAGGGAGCGGCTGGACAAGGTGATCCGCGGCCAGAAGCCCGACGCCAGGACCGTCACGCTGCTCGCCCTGGCGCATCGGAGCGGCGTGCTCCGGCGCCTGTTCAGCACCGGCAAGCGGGTCGAACAGCTGGTCCAGGACGACTGGGCCGGGCAGGCCGTCAAGGCCTACGTGGACAAGACGACGACGAAGGCCGATGACTCTGGCGACAGCGTGACCATACTGGCCGCGGGCGGGTCATAGTATCTGTTCTGTACGGCTGACGCCGGATTCCTGCATAGTCCGGCGTCAGCCGTACGCGTGTCCGCGACCGCGCTCCACCTCACCGAAGCCATCGTCCGCGGCCACCTGTCGAGCGCGATGTCCAAGCTCAACGCCGCCGGCAGCCTGGAGGCCGTCCGCAACGCGCAGCGGCTCGGCTGGTTGTGACGCGGGCATGACCGAGGCCCTCCACCACCGTGACGGCGGCGGAGGGCCTCAGCGAAGCCCGTCGCGCGGGCGGTCAGTTCACGAAGTACCGCTTGGCGCCGTCGGTCAGGAGCAGCCCGATGAGCACCGCCGACAGGACCAGGGAGAACCCGTTGGACGCGTAGTCCGTGGTCAGGACGGCGGTGACGACGTTGACGGCGGCGGAGACGACGAACAGCCAGATGACGGCCGTACGCGTGGCGGCCTGCCGCCGGGGGATCCTGATCACCAGGACCAGCTGGACCACGACCAGGACGGCCGAGATCAGCATCAGCACCCACATCACTGCCATCGGGGGCAGGGTCGCGGAGGCGGCGGCGATCTCGGGGTCGGCCGACAGCGCGCTGACGGCGACCAGGCTCAGCGCCCCGACCGCCAGCAAGATGATGCCGAGCACCACACTGATCCACATGAAAACCTGGACGACTCTGACCGTGCCCGGCATCCCCGGGGTTAACTCGTTGTTGTGAGCCATTGGCCTTTCCTCTCTGGGTCGGACGAAAGCGTAAGCGAGCCGCCGAGTAACTCTCCAGGGGCAAATAGTCTCAGAACAATTTCAAAGTAGTCCGGCGGTGAATTCTGCACTCCCCGCTAAGGGTATTACTCAAACCACGACCCGGTTTGGACAAAACGGACATTTGCCCCTTGGGTCACAAAGTCGACTAAATCTTGATTTTTGATGGTCAACCTTGACAAGTGCGTGCGATCGTTGTTATTCGTGGAATGTCCTGCGGAGCGGTAGATACGCACGGAGTGCGGACGGGTGAGACATGCACGGCGGGCCGGATGAACAGTCTCAGGGGAACGCGGACGAGCAGCAGCACAAGGGCGGGGTAAATGGGGAATCACTCGTGGATCCGGATCTGACGCGTACCATACGGTTCCCGCCGCCCAACAGGTCGACGGGGGCGCCGGCCGTCGACAAGCCGCCGCCGCCACCGCCCGCCGGGTTGTGGCGGCAGCAGGACCGGACCGGCTCGGAGCCCCCGGCTCAAGGGCACTTCGAGAGGTGGAACACCGCCGGCCCGGTCGCCTGGCCGACCCCCGGCGACCCTCCCCCCGACGCCGAGGGCCCTCCCGACAACGAACTGGCCGGACGGCGGAGCGGCGAGCCCGAACCGGGTCTCCCCCGGGCGGGTGTTCCGGGAGTCCCTGAGGCGAGCGTTCCAGGCGTCCCTGAGGCGGGCGTGCCCAAGCCGCCCGAGGCCGCGCCTCGTGTCTCCAAGGCGAGCGTGCCCAAGCCGCCCGAGGCCGCGCAGCCTCGGCGGGTCTTCCCGCCGCCTGGCCGGCCACCGCACGTCTCCCTGCTCCCGCAGTCGGAGCAGCCGCATCAGGCGGCGTCGCCACCTCTCTCCCAGGAGCAGCCCTCCTGGGAGACGGGAGCGTCAGCGGCTCACGCGCAGGAGCAGCGCTCCTGGGAGCCGACGGCCGCACCGCCATTCCCGCAGGAACAGTCCTCGTGGGAGCCGGCGCCCTCGCCGGACCAGCAGCCGGCGGAGGCCGCGCCGGGGCCGGAGCCTGCGGGGATGTCGTCCGAGAGCCTGCGTCCCGAGCGGTTGCTGCGCACCCGCAGGAGGCCGCCCTCGGGTGGCTGGCGCAAGGCCGTGTACACGCTGAGCGGCGGCCTCATCCGCCCCCAGGACTCCAAGGCCGAGCGCCGCCGTCAAGAGCTGGTCGAGCGCATCAGGCGGCCGGTCGCCTCGGGTCACTTCAGGATCGCCGTCATGAGCCTCAAGGGCGGCGTGGGCAAGACCACGACCACCATCGGGCTCGGCTCCACGCTCGCCCACCAGCGGGGCGACCGCGTCATCGCGGTCGACGCCAACCCCGACCGCGGCACGCTGTCGGAGAAGCTCCGGCTGGAGTCACCCGCCACCGTCCGCCACCTGCTCAACGACCGGGGCGGCATCTGGCGCTACGCCGACGTACGTTCCTACACCTCCCAGGCGCCCTCACGGCTGGAGGTGCTCGCCTCCGACCGCGACCCGGCGATCTCCGAGGCCTTCAACGCCGACGACTACCGTGCCGTCGCCCAGATCCTGGAGCAGTTCTACTCCATCTCGATCACCGACTGCGGCACCGGCATGCTGCACTCGGCCATGGGCGCGATCCTGGCCATGGCCGACCAGATCGTCCTGGTCAGCCCGGTCACGGTGGACGGCGCGCGGTCGGCGTCCGCCACGCTCGACTGGCTGCAGGCGCACGGCCATCAGAAGCTGGCCAAGGACGCCGTCGTGGTCCTGTCCGCGGTCAAGAACACCCGCAGGAACCCGGTCAACCTCGAAGAGCTCAAGGGCCACTTCGCCCAGCGCTGCCGCGCCGTGATCGGCATCCCGTTCGACCCGCACCTGGAGCAGGGCTCGGAAGTCGACCTCGACCTGCTGCGCACCGCGACCCGGGACACGTACCTGGAGGTGGGCGCCACCATCGCCGACCGCTTCAGCCAGCGGGCGGGCGCATGACGCCGGTGCTCGACGTCACCGACCTCAGCAAGGCGCAGGCGCTGGAGGAGGTGTCGTTCACGGTGGAGCGCGGCGAGATCGTCTGCGTGGTGGGCCCGCCGGGCAGCGGCAAGACCACGCTGATCGAGTGCCTGGCCGGCGGCGCGGAGCCCGACTCGGGCAGCGTCGAGATCCTCGGTCGCACGGTCGGCCCCGGCGATCCGCTCCCTCCTGGCCTGGCCGTGAGCCTGCGTGACGAGAGCCTGCCCGATCGGATGAAGGTGGCCGAGGGCATCTCCCTGTTCTCCCGCCTGTACGGCACCCGCGGCCTGCCCCCGCGACTGGTGGACCTGCTGGATCTGGAGCCGCTGCTGCCCAAGCGCTTCAAGACCCTCACCGAGGGCCAGCGCCGGCGGGCCATGATCGCGCTGGCCCTGGCCGGCAACCCTGAGCTCGTCCTGCTGGATCAGCCGACGACCGGGCTCAAGCCGGGCAGCAGGCAGCGTGTCGAGCAGGCGATCGTCGAGTTGCGCGACGGCTATGGCGGGGTGTGCGTCACGCTCGACGATCTTGCCCAGGCCGAGAAGCTGGCCGACCGGGTGGTGCTGCTGCGCCGGGGGCGGGTCCTCGCGGAGGGCTCGCCGTCGCGGCTGATCCGGCTGCTCGGCTCGGTCTTCGTGCTGCGGGTGCCGTCGCACATGAAGGTCGGCCGGCCGCGTGACGTACGTGTCCTGCCCTATGCCAGCTCGACGTACCTGTACGGGTCGCGGCCGGCGCTGGAGTCGGCGATCCAGGAGCTGTCGCCCATGAGCGGCGACCGGATCTGGTCGATCCGCCCGCCCACGCTCAGGGACGCCTACCTCACCCTGGCCGCCGTTCCTGAACCCGCGGCTCTGGAGAGCGGGCGATGAGCGGCACCCTGTGGGCGATGGTGCGCATCGAGCTGATGCTGCTCGTACGTTCGCCGGCGGTGCTCGGGTCCGCGGTCGTGCTGCCGTTCGCGGTGCTGCTGCTGCTGATGTTGTTCATCGGGTTCTCCTTCCCGACGCTGGAGTTCGGCGCCATGCCGGGGGTCCGGGTCATCGACCGGTTGTTGCCGGAGATGGCGGGGACGGTGGCCGCGTCGGTCGGGATCATGGTGTTGACCACCCACGTCGCGGACCTGCGCGACCGCGGGATGTTGAGGCGGCTGCGCCGCACACCCGCGCGTGCGGGCTCCTATGTCGTGGCCCACGCGGTGGCCGCCGGCGTGCTGGTCATCGCCTCGGTGGTGTTGTTCGCCGCGGTGACGTTCCTCGTCTACGGGCCGCCGCGCTCGTGGCACCCGCTGAGCCTGACGGGCGCGGCGCTGATCGTCACCTACTGCGCGTTCAGCACCGGGCTGCTGCTCGGCGGCCTGCGCATGCCCGCCGCGGGCGCCCGGGTGGCGGCGCCGCTCTGCTTCGTGGTGCTGTTCGCCGGGAGCGGCCTGGGCGTCCCGCGCGAGGGGTGGAAGGGGGTGGCGCCGTGGTTCTACGAGATCACGAACTACAACCCGCTCGCCCAGCTCAACGACTTCATCTTCCATGCCTCCCTGGGACGGCTGTCCGAGACCTGGCCCGCCGTGGCCGGCCTGCTCGTGGCTGCGGTCGTGGTGAACGTGCTGACCAGGCGTACCTTCGACTGGGACGGCCGGCCATGACCAGGGTCCTGGCCACGCTCGCCGTCGCGTTCCTCGGCCTGACGGCCCTCACCGGCTGCGCCCAGCGCGACGAGCGCCACCCCATCGCCGTCGCCATCGCGAGCACCCCCGGCACCACGGCCAAGGCCGTGGCCGCCGCGAAGGCCTCGGCGGCGCCGTCGGGCGATCCGAACGACGCGATGCTCAAGGTCACGCAGTGCCTGCGCCAGAACGGCATCGACGTGCCCGACCCCGGCTCCCCCGAGGAGAGGACCTGGAAGTACGAAGGCGACCAGGCCACCCTCGAGAAGGCGACGAAGGCCTGCCAGGAGTACGCGTCGCAGATCCCCAACCCGCTCGACGACCCGAAGGTCCGCGACCAGCTGATCCAGGTCGCCAGGTGCATGCGGGAGCAGGGCTTCGACGTGCCGGACCCGCCCCAGGAGAACCCGAACCTCGACCCCAATGATCCGAAGCTGCAGGCGGCCGCCGAGAAGTGCGCGCAGCAGCTGCAGGGCCAAGGGGGTGCGCCGTGAACGGCCGGCTCAAAGGGGTCCTGGTCGCGCTGGGCACGGCGGCCGTCGGCAGCGCGGTCACCGCCGGGGGCATTCACGCCTCGGCCGCCTTCTTGGACGCCGGACCACGCGCGCAGGCGGACAGCACGCCGACGCCGCGCACGGTCTCCACCGCGACCAAGCCGATCACCCGTGGTGACCTCGTCGACAAGGAGAGCATCGACGGGACGCTCACGTACGCGGACCACCGCACGATCAAGGCCGGCTCCGGGGGCACGATCACCAGCCTCCCGGCCGAGGCCAGGGTCATCAAGCGCGGCAAGTCGCTCTACCGCATCGACCGCCACCCGCGGATCCTGCTGTTCGGCAAGCTGCCCGCGTACCGGACGCTCAAGGAAGGCGTCAAGCGCGGCCCGGACGTCGAGCAGCTCGAACGCAACCTGCGTGCGCTCGGCTACAAGAAGGGCATGACGGTCGACACCCGCTTCACCGACGCGACCCGGCGGGCCGTCCGCGAGTGGCAGAAGGACCAGGGAATGGAGCGCGACGGCGAGGTGTCGCCCGCGGACATCGTCTTCCTGCCGGAGGAGGTGCGCGTGAGCGAGGCGAACGTCGAAGTGGGCGACCAGATCTCCCCGCAACGCCCCGTCCTCGAGGTCACCGCGACCGACCGGCTGGTGCGCATCAACCTCGACGCCGACAAGCAGGACATCGCCAAGGTCGGCAAGAAGGTCACCGTCAAGCTCGCCGGCGGCCAGAAGGCCACCGGCAAGATCGCCCGGATCGCGAAGGTGGCCAAGGCCGTCAAGCGGTCGGACAACCAGGAGAGCGGCGCCACGGTGGAGGTGGAGATCAAGGTCTCGGCCAAGTCGCTCGGCTCCCTGGACGAGGCCCCGGTGACCGTCGAGCTCGAACGCCGGCGGGCCGAGAACGTCCTCACCGTCCCGGTGGAGGCCCTGCTCGCGCTGCCCGAGGGCGGGTACGGCGTGGAGGTCGTCGAGCCGGGCAAGCCGCCCACGCGGCTCCCGGTGAAGACCGGCGCCTTCGGCAACGGCCGGGTCGAGGTGAGCGGGGCCGGGCTCGCCGAGGACATGCAGGTCTCGGTGTCGGGCCGATGAAGATCCTGGAGATCCGCGGAGTGAGCAAGAGCTACGGCAAGGTGCAGGCCCTCCGGGAGGTGGACCTGGTCATCCGCGGCGGGGAGATGGTCTCCATCGTCGGCCCGTCCGGGTCGGGCAAGTCGACACTGCTGCAGATCGCGGGCACGCTCGACCGGCCCACCGCCGGGACCGTACGCGTGGCCGGCCATGACGTGAGCAGGCTGTCGGACAGCGAGTTGTCGGCGCTGCGCGCCCGCTACATCGGGTTCGTCTTCCAGCAGTTCCACCTGGCCCCCGGCTCGTCCGCGCTCGACAACGTCGCCGACGGCCTGCTCTACTCCGGCCTGTCGAGGAGGCAACGGCGGGAGAAGGCGGCGGCGGCACTCGAGCGGGTCGGCCTGGGCCACCGTCTCGGCCACCGGCCGCACCAGCTGTCCGGCGGGCAGATGCAGCGGGTGGCCGTCGCGCGGGCGGTCGCCGGCGAGCCGCCGCTGCTGCTGGCCGACGAGCCGACGGGCAACCTGGACTCCGAGGCGGGCGCCGAGGTCATGTCGTTGTTCCGGAGGCTGAACGCGGCGGGCATCACCGTCGTGATCATCACCCACGACTCCGAGGTGGCGATGGCCTGCCCGCGCCGGATCCGGGTCCGCGACGGTCTGGTCAGATCAGAGGTCACATGACGGCACTGCGCCCGGCCCGGCTGCGGCCGACGGATCTCGCCCGGCTCGGCACCTCGGGGCTGCGGGCCAGGCCGATGCGCGCGATCCTCGCCGCTCTCGGCATCTCGATCGGCATCGCCACCATGGTCACGGTCGTCGGCGTCTCCGCCTCCAGCCAGGAGCAACTGCTGCGCCAGCTCGACGCGCTCGGCACCAATCTGCTGCGTGTCCAGCCGGGTGACAGCCTCTTCGGCGACCAGGTCAAACTGCCCAAGACCGCCGCGGACATGGTCAGGCGGATCGACGGCGTCACGAACGCCAGCCAGACCGGCGAGACCGGCGTCACCGTGCGGCGCAACGACCTCATCCCCAGCGGCGTCTCCCTCGGCATCACCGTCCAGGCCACCTCGCTCGACCTGCTCGACACCGTCGACGGCAAGATCCGCAGCGGCACGTGGCTCAACGCCGCCACGGAACGGCAGCCCGTGGTGGTGCTGGGCGCGGTGGCGGCCGAGCGGCTCGGCCTGACCGCGCCCGACATTCAGGTCTGGATCGGCAACAGGTGGTTCACCGTCATCGGCATCCTGGACCGGATGCCGCTGGCGGAGGAGATCGAGCGGTCCGCGCTGATCGGCTTCCCCGCCGCGAAGGACTACCTGAACCACGACGGGCACCCGACCACCGTGTACGAGCGTTCGGCGGACGAGGCCGTCGAGAGCGTCCGCGCGATGCTGGCCCGTACGGTGAGCCCGGAGAAGCCGAACGAGGCCAAGGTCAGCAGGCCGTCCGACGCGCTCAAGGCCAAGGCCGCGGCGGCGGGGGCGTTCACCGGGTTGATGCTCGGCCTGGGCGCGGTCGCGCTGTTCGTCGGCGCGGTGGGCGTGGCGAACACGATGGTGGTCGCCGTCCTCGAGCGGCGCAGGGAGATCGGGCTGCGGAGGTCGTTCGGGGCCACCAGGGGGCAGGTGCGCAGCCAGTTCCTGGTCGAGGCCGTGCTGCTGTCCGCCTTCGGCGGGGGCGCCGGGGTGTTGCTCGGTGCGCTGGCCACCTTCGTCTACGCGCGGATCAACTCGCTGCCGGCCGTGGTGCCCATGTGGGCGCTCGGCGGAGCGCTGGGCACGACGATCCTGATCGGCGCGCTCGCCGGCCTCTACCCGGCGCTCCGGGCGGCCCGGGTCCCACCGACCGTCGCCCTCACCGCTCAGTGAGGCGTCTCGTCCGACGGCGCGGGGCGCCGACTCAGTGAGGCGTCTCGTCCGTCGGCGCGGGAGCGCCGACGCCTTCGGCCGTCTCCCACTCGTCGAGGCTCATCAGCAGCAGCTCGAAGTAGTCGCGGAGCTTGCCGCGGTATTCGCGGCTGGCCGCGCGCAGCCGGGCGGACTCGTGCTCCCATGACTCCTCGCCCGGCGCCACGTGCTCCGAGCTCGCGGTCGACAGCAGCTCGTGCCGCTTGCTGCGCGCGTCCTCGATCAGCTCGCGGCTGTACCGCTGGGCGTCCTGGATGTACTGGTCGGCGGTCTGCTGAGCCTGGGACAGCAGGCTCGCCGCGTACACGTGAGCCTCGTGCATGCGGCCCGCCACGGCCTGCGACTCGGCGGCGCCCGCGGGCTCCACGCGCGACAGCCCGCTCCCCCGGCCGACGGGGGTCGTGCCCGCTGCCTCCGCCGGCGGCTCCTGCGGTTGCTGCGGGAGCGCGGCCTGCCCGGAGTCGGTGACATACCCGCGCAGGAGCTCCAGCTCGCCCGCGAGCGCGTTCTTCTCCTGCGTCAGCCGGGTCAGCTCCTCCTCCACCCGGTCCAGAAGGCTGTTGACCTGATGCTCGTCCAGCCCTCGTTTGCCCAGCGGAGCACGCCGGAAGACGATGGAGCGCAGCTGCCCGGGCGTCAGCCGTTCAGTGGAGGAGCGCCCGAGCGACGCGGGCTCGGCCTTGCGTGGCTCGTCCCACTGCGGCTCCTCCCAAGATCCATCCGCTGTTTCGCCGGGCTCGTGCCAGACCTCGGCCTCCGCGTCGCCGTCGCCGGCGAAGTCGAACGCGTCGCCGTTGACGTGGAAGCCGTTGCCGGTGTCCGGCTGGCCGGGGTATCCGGTGTGGAAGTGCTGGACCGAGTCATTCATAATGCGAACCTCTGTGGTGGAGTGGCCGCGCTCGCGAACCTCTCCAGGCGTATACGACTGTCGCTGAACCCGTTCTCGCGCAACATGCTCACCGTGCTGTCGACCATGGCAGGCGGCCCGCACACGTAGGCGTCGTAGCCGCCCCATCGCCCGTAGCGGCTGACGACCTCGCTCACCGTCCCTGAGGCGGCGACGTCCGGGTCGCCGATCTCGGACAGGGCGGCTCTGACGTTGAGCCAGGAGTGTCGCTCGGCCCACGTGCGCACGATGTCGAAGTCGTAGAGCCCCTCGGGTTCGCGCGCGCCGACGAACAGGGAGACCCACGGCGGCACCGGTAACCTGATCACGTGCTCCAGAATCGCCTTTATCGGAGCGAATCCCGTGCCGCCCGCGATGAGCAGGATATTCCGCTCGGTATTCGGATTGAGGGTGAGAGTTCCGGCGGGCGCCCCGAGTTTGACGATATCGCCCTCGTGCATCTCACGGACGAGTGTTTGACTGACCGCGCCGTCGGCTTTCACATGAATTTCGATGGTGTTGTCCTGCCTCGGCACATTCGCCATCGAATAGTAGCGCCACATGTTCGGCCATTTTCTGACCTCTATGGGCGCCGATTGGCCGGGCACGTACGGGAAGGGCTCGTCGACGAGCAGCCGGAGAACCGCGGTGTCGATCGCCCTGCGCTCGTGACTGATGATCTCCGCCGACCAGTGCGGCGGCCTGTTGGTCGAGTCCTGCCGCGAGCCGTCGACGAGCACGTGCGACAAGGCGGCCAGGAACGCCCGCCACTCGCGCTCGAGCTCGTCGTTCCAGGCGTTCCCGGAGAACCGCTGCATGGTGTTGACCACGCTCGCGCTCCACTGGGCGTAGTGCTCGGGCTCGGTGCCGAACTTGCGGTGGCTGCGGGCGAGCTGGTGCAGGTAGGGAGTGATCTCCGTCAGGTTCGCGCAATTGTCCACGGCTAACGCGAGCGCGCTCATGAGCCGGTCGCGCTGGCTCCGCATGTTCACCGGAAACATTTCCCGCAGCTGTGGCGCGCGGAGAAACATGTCGGAGAACAGGTACAACGGCACGCCATCCCCGTACTTGGCGACCAGCTCGAAGTTATCTCTTAGTCGCTGACAGCCCAACAAGGCCCCCCCCAGCGGCGCTTCGCACCCCGAGAAACAAGTTACTCAAGCGAGTCTAGACAGGGCAGCATCGGATGTCCATTAATACTGGTAAGTCAGGTTTTCTCTCATTGACAGCGGCGGTCGAGCGACAAGCATCCGACGTACATGGCGGTTGCATCGCATCTCGATCGGTCACGGACCCTGCTCCACCCGGACTTCTGGACCCGCCGCCCGGCGCCGCCCGCTCACCGTCCTGGGCGGCTTTCCCCGCGCCGGCCCGCCGCCCGAGCTTCGCTGGGCCGGTGCGGCCGTAATCCTGGCGGGTCATCGTCAGCAACCCCGCATCATGCGCGAGGTGCCGAGCCTGCTGCGGGCCACGGACCTGGAGCCGGTCTGGGCCCGCCCCTACGCCCACGCCGATTCCGGTGTACCGAAACCCTGGTTTCGGGCCTAATCGCCGCAGAATTTCGGGAGCGTTCCCATCGCTCCCACAAGCCCGCCACCTGCGAATACGCTTGTGATTGAATATTCAATCCGTCGCCTGAGCACGTGATAGCTGCGACCAGCGCCCCCTAAGAGGGGTATTGACATCGCAGGCAGACGGATCCACGGCTTTTTGCGGTAAAACGTTCCATCCTTTCGGATGTGCTGCGGACATCCGCCCTGAACTGGGCTTTTGCCCTCTCGCTACAGTTAGTCAGTGCGAGTGCAAATATGGGCTGGTCCCTTATCTCATATTGAGATCGACATTGTCCGGACAGGTGGCATACTGCGTTGGGAGCGCTCCCGAAAATCTTCATCACGTCCGAGGACCGGTAGTGAACCTGCTCAACGCTCCCCGCCCATGGGTCGCGCACATCTGGTGGATCGCGCTGGCCATCGGGGCGACCGGTTTCGCCTTCGTATGGCTGGCCACCCCGCACACCAGGGAGATCGAGGCGGCCTGGCAACTGGGCGCGCGGCTCCTGGCCTTCGCCTGCCTGTGCTGCGCCGTCGCGTTCTTCCCGTGGGTGTCCCCACGCCTGCATTGGCTGCTGTACGTCCCGTTCGTCTTCCTGACCGGATACCTGGTCCCGCGGATCAGCTGGTTCTACTACGGCGACGGTGCGCGGGCCCAGGGCGACAGCTTCTACACCCACCTCTACCTGCTGCTCTATCCGGGAATCGTGCTCACGGTCGCCGCCGCGTACCGGATCGGCGGCGGCTCGCCAGGGCGCTGCCTGAAGATCCTGGCCAGCGGGGTGCTGATCGTGTTCTCGGGCTTCCTGGACGTGATGTGGCAGGTGGTCAATCCGGTGGAGATCCCCGAGGTCATCGACGCCCCGCACATCAACCTGTTCACCGGCGGCCCGGTCTCGTTCGGGGGAGCGATCCTGTTCACGCTCGCGCATGTCCCGGTCATCGTCGGGATCAACCTGCTTCCTCTGGATCGCTGGATCGGGCGCTGGACGGGGCTCGGCGCCGACGCGGACACCACGGGGAGGAAGTGACCCTTGCCGAACACGCCCATCGAGATCTCAGTGGCGGCCCCCGCCTACAACGAGGCGGAGAACATCGCGGCCGCGGTGACGGAATGGCGGGACTATCTGGAGTCCCACCCCGCGGTCGGCGCGTGGGAACTCGTCGTCTGCGACGACGGCAGCTCCGACGGCACCGGGCGGATACTCCACGACCTGCGAGCCGAGTGCCCTCAGCTCGTCGTGATCACGTTCGAGCGCAACCGGGGTGCGGGGGCGGCCATCGCGGCGGCGATCGCGCACACGCGGCTGGACTGGGTGGTGCTGCTCGACTCCGACGGCCAGTTCCCCATCGCCAACCTGGACCGCTTCATCGAGCGTATCCAGGCCGGCGACGGACACGCCTTCTCCGGCGCGCGGATCAGGAAGGCCGACAGCCTGCCGTACCGGTGGGGATCGGCGATCAGCGGCGCGGTGAGCAACCTGCTGCACCGCACCCGTTACCGCGACTTCAACTCGATCTTCAAGGTGGTGCACGGCTCGCTGTTCCGGGCGTTGCCGCTGGAGTCGGCCGGCATGAACTGCTCGACCGAGATCACGGCCCGCGTCGCCGAGCTGGGTCACGCGTGGGTGGAGCTGCCGATCGAGCACCGCGAGCGCGGCGGCGGCAGCCGGGGCTGGCGCTTCTGGCGCGGGGCGCGGGACCGGGCGCTGTTCGTGGGGTACCTCGGGCTGCGCCACTGGCTGCTGCGCCGCGGCGTGCTGCGCGCGCAGGACCTGGGCGAGCGGGCTTCGCTGCAGGAGGTCCGATGAGCCGGGCGGCGGTGGCGATGTTCAGCGGCGGGCGCGGCGGGGCCGGCATCGCGCGCGCTCTGCTGCGCACGTCCGGCCTGGAGCTGTCGCTGCTGATCAACGGGTACGACAACGGCCTGTCCACGGGCGCGCTGCGCCGCTACCTGCCGGGCATGCTGGGCCCGTCGGACTTCCGTAAGAACCTCCTGCTCCATCTGGAACGCGACGACCCACGGCAGTCGCTGCTCGAGCACCGGCTCCCGCCGGGGACCACGATCGGCGACCTGAACGAGCTGATCGACCGCCTCGCCGGCTCGGCGCCGCTCGCGGTGGCGACCCGCGAGGCGGTCGTACGTGACCTGCGGGTGTTCGCCGAACGGCTGGCCTCCGACCCGCACGGGCTCGAGCTGGCCGACTGCGCGGTGGGCAACCTCGTGTTCGCCGGCGCGTACCTGCGGCTGGGCGAGGACTTCAACGCGGCGGTACGCGAGTGCGCGCGCACGTTCGGCTCTCCGGCGCGGCTCCTGAACGTCACGGACGGCGCGAACGCCTTCCTCGTCGCGCTCAAGGCGGACGGGCGGGTGCTGGCCGATGAGGCCGACATCGTGGCGCCGCAGGATGCGGCCGCCATCACGGGGTTGTTCCTGCTGGCCGAGCCGCTGACCCGGCGGGAGCGGGCCGAGCTGGCAGGGCGGCCCGCCGAGCGGGTGCGCGAGCTGCTGTCGCGCCGTGACGTCCCGGCCGCGCCCAACCCGGAGGCGTTACGGGCCATCAGGGACAGCGACCTGATCGTGTACGGGCCGGGCACGCCGCACTCGTCGCTGCTGCCCAGTTATCTGACCGGAGGCGTGGCCGAGGCGATCGCCGAGAGCCGGGCCGTGGCCAGGGTGTTCGTGGTCAACATCGGGGGCGATCACGACATCCAGGGCCTGTCGGCGCCGGACCTGGTGGACCGGGCGCTCGCGTATCTGGGCGATCCGGGCAACGAGCGGCGTACGATCACGCATGTCCTCAGCCATCGTGGCGCCTCCCGCGGGCTGGCGGTTCCGCTCGGCGTGCTCGAGCGCGGCTCCTGGGCCGGGGCCCGCTGGGTCAGCGCGGACCTGGAGGACGCCGCGCGCCCCGGCACCCACAGCGGCCCGAACACGGCCGAGGCCCTGCACGCGGTGCTGGCCGAGACGCCGCTGGCGCGGGCCGGATGAGCGGCGCTGTGGGCCGCGCGGAGCGAGCCGCCGCGGACGCGGGCCGGATCAGCGGCGCTGTCGGCCGCACGGAGCGAGCCGCCGCGGACGCGGACCGGATCAGCGGCGCTGTGGGGGCGGACCGGACGGGCTCGGTGATCGCCGGGCGGCGGGTGTGGTTGTGCGATCTCGACGGCACGCTCGTCGACTCCTTCCCGGCGCACGATGCCGCCTTCCGCCAGGCGATCGCCGAGCTCGTCCCCGACCGGCTCCCGGGCTTCCGGTACACCGACCACGCGGGGGCGAGCACCGCCACGGTGGCGGCAGTCCTGACCGGCGACCCGGACCTGGCCGGTCGGCTGGCCCGGCGCAAGCAGGAGCTCTACCGCGAATACGCCGCATCAGGCAGGGTCCGGCCGTTCCCCGGAGCGCGCCGCCTCCTGGACCGGCTGGCCGCGACGGGACGGCAGGCATACCTGGTCACCAGCGGGAGCCGCGGATCGGTGGAGCGGGCGCTGGCGGCCTGTGCGCTCGGCGACGTCTTCCGTGACGTGATCACCTCCGACGACGTGCCGGTGAGCAAGCCCGACCCGCGTTTCTACGGCCTCGCCTGCGACCGCTGGGGTGTGGACCCGGCCGAGGCCGTGGCGCTGGAGGACTCCGCTCACGGGGTGGCCTCCGCCGTCGGCGCGGGGCTTGCGACGTTCCACGTGCACACCGCCGAGCCGCTCTTCGGCGCGGTCGCGGCCGGGACCCTGGACGACATCGTCTCCCTCTTGGAGGTGGACCAGTGAGCCATCGTGTCTGCGCGGTGATCCCGGCGGCCGGGCGCGGCACTCGCCTGGGGCACGGCGTACCGAAGATCATGATCGAGATCGCGGACGGCGTCACCGTCTGGCACCTGCTGCACCGGCGGCTGCGACCATGGGCCGAGCACGTCCACGTGGTCCTCTCCCCCGACGGCGAGCCCCTCTTCCGCGAGCTCGCGGAGCTCGCGGAGCTCGCGGAGCTCGACAGCGCGGCGGTGTCGGTGAGCGTGCAACCGCAGCCGACCGGCATGGGGGACGCGATCTTCGGCGCGGCCGGTCACTGGGCGGCGTACGACACGATCCTGGTGGTCTGGGGCGACCAGGCGAACCTGTCGTCGGCGACCGTGCGCGACGTCATGGCGGCCCACCCGGGCAAGGGGCTGACCGTGCCGCTGGTCGCGATGCCCCAGCCGTACGTCGAGTACGAGCTGTCCGGGCGCGAGCTCGTCCGGGTGCGGCAGTCACGTGAGGGCGAGGAGTGCCGGACCGGCGGGCTCAGCGACGTCGGCGTGTTCTGCCTGGCCACGGACGGGCTGCGGGAGGCCTGGGAGCGGTACGCGGCCCGCCCCCTCGGACGCGGGGCGGCCACGGGCGAGGTGAACTTCCTGCCGTTCCTGCCGTACCTGTCGCAGGCCGAGGGCTGGCCGGTGACCGTCGTGCCGGTGTCCGATCCGGCCGAGGCACGCGGGGTGAACACCGCCGACGACCTGGAGTTCGCCCGGCAGGCGTACCTGCGGTGCCCGGACTGAGCGCCCGCTCGCGCGTGCCGGAGAGGGTGGCGCGTTTCGTGGCGGGGCACAAGTGGGCGGCGGGGCCGACGCTGGTCAGCACGCTGGCCAGCGGCATCGCGGCGGCGACCACGCTGGTCATCGCGCGTGGCGCGGGGGCGGCGGCGTTCGGCAGGTTCACGGTGGTGCTGACGATCGCGCTGGTCGTCACCGTCGGCATGCTGACCAGCCTCCACTACGTCATGCTGCAGGAGCTGCCGCGCTCGAAGCCCGAGCGGCGGCCCGCGCTGATGACGACGGCGCTCCTGGCCACGCTGGTCGTCAGCGCCGCCCTGGCCGCGCTGGGGATGCTGACGGCGCCGCTGCTCGCGCCCGTGCTGAACGTGGACGAGCGCACGCTGGCCTATGGCCTGGCGCTGGCGGCGTCGATGACGCTGAACCAGCTCGCGGAGAGTTTCCTGAGAGGGCTGAAGAGGTTCGCGTTCGTGGCCGGGCTCAAGCTGGTGATCGCGGTCGGGTACCTGGCCGCCGCCTGCTTCTGCCTGCTCGTGCTGGGCATCAGGGACGCCGAGCCGTACGTGGTCGCGCTGATCGCCACGAACGCGACCTTCGCGCTGGTGGCGGTGGCCGCGGTCGAGGTCCGGCCGCCGGCCTGGTCGGCGCGCCTGGCCAGGTCGCTGTACCGGCACGGCGGGTACATGACCGCCATCGCGGGGCTCACCGGCGTGTTGTTCGGCGTGGACGTGATCTTCCTCAACCATTGGGCGGCCCCGGCCGACGTCGGCGTGTACTCGGTCTACAACGGCTTTCCCAAGCGGCTGATGGGCGTCGTGTTCACCGACGGGGTCGGACTGGCGTTGCTGCCCATGATGGCCACCGCGGACAAACCCCTGCTGATGCGGCGGATCGCCCGGCTCGTGCCGGCCGTCGCCGCGGTCACGGCGGTGTTCGCCTTCGCCGCCAGCACGGTGTTCTTCCTGCTGATGGGCGACGACTATCCGTACGCGCCGGCGTTGATGGGGCTGTCGGCGCTGGGGATAGGCGCGCACATGGCTTTCAACCTCTATTCGGTTGCGCTGTCCATGGACGGCGTACGGGGAGCGAAGGTGCTCATCTGCTGCCTGGTGGTGGGCACGCCGTTCGCGCTGGCCGCGCTGGCCGCGTGCATCCGCTGGCAGGGGCTGGCCGGCGGGCTGGTCGGCTTCGCGGTGGCCAATCTCATTCTGCTGGCCGTCGTGGGCGTGACCACCGCCCGCGTCTACTCGCGCGCGATGGAGGGCGCGGCATGAGGATCGCCTTTGTCATCAACCAGTTCCCGCCGAACATCACGGCCGGTCTGGGCAGGTACGCCGAGCTGATCACCCCGCACCTGGCCCGCGACCACGAGCTGGAGATCTACACGCTCAACGACGGCCAGCAGCCGGTGGACGAGCAGGTGGACGGCATCACCGTCTACCGGCCCCGGACCCCTCTGCTCCGTGGACGCAGGCTCAACCGCACCCGCCGCGCGGAGTTCCTGCTGCTCGCGCTGAGCGTCGTGGTCAGCAATCTGCGCTACGTCCTGCGGCTGCGCCGCGGGAAGCGGCCGGACCTGGTGGCCGTACACGACTCGACCAACTTCCTGTCCGGCCTGCTCTGCCACTACGTGCTGCGGCTCCCGGTCGTCTTCCACGTCCACACCACCGAGTACGGCGTCGCGCCGCAGCGCAGCATCACCGACCCGCTCAACCTGTTCGCCGCGCTGGAGCGGTGGCTGGCCAGGATCTCCCGCCGGGTCGTGGTGGCCACGCCGGAGGTACGCGACCAGGTCGTGGCCGCGGGCTGGACGCGGACACCGATCGACGTGGTGCCGCTGGGCGGGACGTTCGAGCCGGTGCTCGCCGGCCTCGACCGCCAATCGCTGCGTGCCGCGGCCGCGGCGCGGCGGCTCGAGCTGGGGTTGTCGGAAGCTGACCGGGTGCTGCTGTTCGTCGGCAGGATCGAGCGGCAGAAGGGCGTGTACCAGCTGCTCGAGGCGATGCGGGCGGCGGCGGCCGCGGTACCGGGGCTGCACCTCGTGATCGTCGGGGAGGGCGACGAGCTCGGCGTGCGGCGGATCGCGAACTCGGCCGGGCTGCGGGGGCGGGTGCTGACCTCCGGGCGGTTCGTCCAGGGCCGGGAGCTGCTGGAGTACTACGAGCTGGCCGACGCGTGTGTGTTCCCGTCGTTGTTCGAGCCGTTCGGGCTGGTGGCGACCGAGGCCATGGCGCTGGGCCGGGCGACGATCCTGGGTGACGGCTTCTCGCGGATCTTCCTCGGGCCCGATCCGGCTCGGCCGGCGGCGCGGTTCGTACGGGCGAGCGAGCCCGCCGACATCGCGCGCGGCGTGATCGAGGTCATGACGGGCACCGCACTCCGCCGGGCACTGGGCGACCGGGGCGAGCGGTTCGTGCGAGAGAACCTGAGCTGGGATCGTGCCGCCGCCGACACGATCGAGGCCTACCGGGCGGCGCTCAAGCCGCGACGGGGGGCGGTCAAGCCGTGACGGAGGCGCTCAAGCCGTGACGGGGGCGCTCAAGCCGTGACGGAGCCGCGCGATCGGGCGCCGGCCGCTCAAGCCCTGGCCGGGCCGGGCCGCAGGAGGCGCAGCGAGCCGACCGCCAAGCCGGTGACGAGCACCACGTGCACGGCCAGATGGACGGCCATGAAATAGGCGGTGAAGGCGACCCCACGCTGCCGGTGCACGAACCGCAACAACTCCGGATCGGCCACGACGAACCACCCGACCAGCACCACCGGCACCGCCAGCAGCGCCGGGGACAGCAGGCCCAACGGCAGGCAGGCGAGCGCGAGCGCACAGGCCATGATCCCGGCACGGCTGTTGGCGTTCTCCGGCTTGGCCGCGCCACGCCTGACCGTGGCCACGGCGAGCGGGATCAACGGCAGAGCACGCCGCCACTGCTCCGTGAGCACCGGCAGCAACCGGTGCCCCTCGTCGTGGCGGCCCATCACGGCATCGGTCAGCACGATCCTGGTGCGGACCGCCAGCCGGCTGCTGTACTCCACGTCCTCGCAGTCCCGCAGGCTCTCATCGAGCTTGCCGGCCTCGGCCAGCACCTCGCGCCGGACGGCGGCCAGCGCGAACACCACGCTGTTGACCTCGCCGAGGTGGCGCCGCCGCCAGTGCACCTGGTGAAGCAGCCGATACCACTCGACCGGCCCGTCGTCGATGAGCGGCTCGGTGTCGTACACGCCATGCACACACCCCACGCCGGGGTCCCGCTCCAGGACCTCCAGTGCACCCGCCACCGCATCCGGCCGCAGCGCAACATCACTGTCCAGGAAAAAGATCACCTCGCCGGTCGTGTGCTCCACCCCGGCGTTCCTGGCCGCCGAGACCCCGCGGTTCTCCGGCAGGCGTACCACGCGGCACCCGAGCTCTTCGGCGATGGCCGGGGAGCCGTCGGAGCTGGCGTCGTCCACCACCACGATCTCGTCCGGCACCCGCGTCTGGGACAACACGGACTCCAGGCACAGGCGCAGGGTCTTGCCGGCGTTGTAGCACGGCACGATCAGCGAAACTCTCGTCACGGTCGGGACCCTTCGCGAACGGTTCCTCCTAGGGCCGGACGCCACTGCCACGGCCCTCCCCATGATCTCGCACAAACCCCCGCCCGGTCAGCGTATGGACGAGGCGGGCGTGCGGCCGTTCACGGTGACGCTCCGGCCTTTGACCACGAGCCAGATCATGAGCACGGCCTCGCCGACGAAGGTGAACACGGACACTTCGAACGTGTAGCCCGGGACAAGAAGCGCACCCAGGGTGTCCACGAGATAGCCGAGCCCGGCGATCACGAGGAGGACGCCCACCCACGTGGGCACATAGCGCGACTTGTACGCCAGGTATCCCAGCAGCGCCAGGTGAACACCGAAGAGGCCGAGAGCACCGTCCCAGATCTCATGAAAGGTATTGATCTTCGACAGGGCCTCGGCGTGTAACTGATCCGTGGTGCCGGCGGCGAGGAGCCGCGGCACCGCGGCGAGCTGGGCGATCGCCACGGTGAACACTCCCGCGTGAACCGCCCTGAGCCAGGCCGCGAGCGTGGCGAGGCCTTCATGGACCGGCGCGAAGAAGACCAGAAGCGCCCAGGCCGCGACCACGTCGAGAATGGCGGTCAGGAAGAAGCCGGCCACGCCGTACCGGAACAGCGCCCCCGCCTCGCGTATGTCGTGGGCCGTCTTTTCTGCGTCGCCTTCGGTGACGAGGTTCTCCATGACACCGAAGTTGGCGAGGCCGGACAGGACGGCCAGCGCCAGGAGCGCGGCTCCGGCGATCAGGGCAGCCCGGCGGATCGGCTGATGGGTTGTTTCGGTCGTGGTCATGCTCTCTCCCGCTGGCGATCTCGGCGATGTCAAGAATCTTTGACATCCCCCAACGTAACGAATCTTTGACGTCATGTCTAGAATCTTTTACATCGCCGGCCCTGCGGACCGGCAACCGCGAAGAGGAGAGGGGCCCCCAGCACCTGCCGGACCTCTTGGTCCATGACGATGACGGCGAGCAGGACCGTGAACGGGCAGGTCATCCGCAGCAGCGCGCCGTAGGCGAACGCGTGCAGGACGACCAGGGCGAACAGGGCGTAGTGAAGAGATCGCCGGCGTAGCCGTGGGCCTTGAGCCAGATGATCACGTGGACCAGGCTGCACGTAGACGGGCGACCGGCTACGGCGGCCCGCTCACCCGCCGGAGGCCGGTCATGATGACCGTGACGAGACGGTGGACAGCATCTTCGGACGGCAGCTCGCCGGCCCCGGAAACGGCGTGCAGGCAATAGGTCGCGAGCTCGTCGGCTGGGACGTCGTCGCGGAACGCCCCGCTCCGCGCGCCTTCCGCCAGGAGGTCCCCGATCATGTCGTGCAGCCGTCGATGTGCCTGCGCCACCTGTTCGTCGCGGTGCAGGAACGCCCTGACTGCGCTGTCACCGTGCCCCCGGGACTGCCGCGAGATGAACGCGTAGGCCACCAGCACGTGCTGCAGTCGCGCGCCGGCCTCGCCGGCCTGGTCGCGGACGTGGGCCAGATGGTCCAGGTGGGTGGCGACCTGTCGTTCGTGCCAGGCGAGCAGGATCGTTTCGATGTCCGGGAAGTACTTGTAGAGCGTTGCGCGACCGATGCCGGCCTGCTCCGCTATCTGGGACATGGTTACCGATCTCAGCCCGTGCTCGGCCACCAATGCCGAGGTGCACTCGAGGATGGCATCGCGTACATCACGACGATGCGCCTCGATCGTCTCTTTCCACGGTCTCGGCACTTCTCGAGCATAAAGCACGAGAGGATCAATAGTGCGATGTATTAAATAGGACATATTGCTTAGTAAATATGGCTCCTGGCCGGTCCCAGAACCAACGCCATCATGGACACCGGTGCCATCACTTTCCGTGTGGACATGGCTCCATGGGGTTATGTTCTCACCATGTTGATCCTCGCCCGGTTCACCGCCGCCGCCGCTCTGCTGATCGAACTCGCGGCCTGCGCCGACTCCACCGC